>CAZHZL010000027.1:0-32660 GCA_964537245.1 uncultured Oscillospiraceae bacterium | reverse complement strand
TCCGATTGTCGGCACTGTCTGCCGGACTTTTCCCGTATTCAGTCAGAAGAATTATTTTGAGAATCTGTTTTTTGATTTTGAAAACAATGTCGGTTTAAACCTTGAAGAATGGCTTATAACTAAAAGGAAAGAGACAGTTATAATAGGGGAGTGTGTATGCCCTTTGTCTGTAACGCTTTTAAAAGCTGTCTGCAAAGAAAATGAAATTGACCTTAACAAATTTGACAAAAAGCTTTCGGATTCATCGCTTTATATTTTCAAGAGCAAAAATAAGCGGAAAACTGTTTTTGTTAATAGTGAAAATATTGTTGAAGATAAATTTAAGGTTGCTCCAAGTATTCTTTTATCTGTGTTTAAAGAAGTCGGTGAAAATCCTTTTAACTTAAAAAACGCAAAGAAGCTTGATGAGATAACCGGAAATAATATTATAAAAAATTTGACAAGAAATATTGAAGAATATACAAACAGAAGCTTTAATGGTTACAGTTTTTCTTCAAAAGATGAATTTGAGCGAAATTACTTTATTTTGAATGATTTTAAAAATTAGGGTCAAAATAGGGTCAAAACTGAAAATTGCCCAAAATCTTAAAAATAACAAAAACCTCACAACCCTGATAGCTGTGAGGTTTTTCTTTGGTGCACCTTCAGGGACTCGAACCCGGGACCCACTGATTAAGAGTCAGTTGCTCTACCAACTGAGCTAAAGGTGCTTACATCCAAAGATTATACCACTAAATTACAATTTTGTCAAGATAAAAAAACAAAAAAATCAAAAAAATTTATAAAAAAATAAAAAATGGAAAAATATTCAAAAAAATATTGATATTTACAGCAATTTATATTATAATTAATATGTATACTATTTTTAGATGATTATCGGATTAATCCGTAAACGAATTTTTTTAAAAATAGGAAAGGGGATTTATATGCAAAAAATAAAAATCATTACTGATACTGCTTCTGATCTTGATATAAAAGTTGCTGCGGAAAATGATATCCTTGTTTTGCCGTTCAAGGTTGTTTTTGGTGATAAAGAATATAAAGAAAGCTACGATTTTTCAAAGCAGGATTTTTATGATATGCTTGAAAAATATGACGGAATACCGTCCCATTCACAGATAACGCCATTTGAATGGCTTGAGAATATTGAAAAATGTGTAGAAGAAGGATATAAGGAAATTATAATTGTCCCGATAAATCAGAATGGCTCTTCTACATTTAAATCAGCTCTTACTGCAAGAATGCAATTTTATAATGAGCATTACGGCAGCGACGAGGAAAAGGATGTTAAAATTTATGTTATTAATACACTTTCTTATTCATTAAGCTATGGCTATCCTATTCTTCATGCTGCAAAAATGATACAGGAGGGGAAAACTTCCGGAGAAATACTGGCATTCTTTGATGATTGGTTTAATTCATATGAGCTTTACTTTGTTACATTTGATTTGAAATATGCAAAACATTCGGGAAGAATAGGTACTGCTGCGGCAATCGCAGGAGAGCTTTTGGGAATAAAGCCTGTTATAGATCTCACAAACGGAAAATCTGTAACTTTCTCAAAGGTAAGAAGTATACCTAAAGCTTATGATATAATGTTGGAAACAGCAAAAAAAAGAATCAGAGATGATAAAAAGTATCTTCTTATTTATGGTAATGAGAAAAATGCCTACGAAGAATTTGCGAAGCTTGCAAAAAAAGAACTTGGCAGCGATGCTCTTATGTCTGGGCAGATTGGTGCTTGTATAACATGCAACTCAGGACCTGAGGTAATAGGATTGGGATTTTTGGGAGAAAAGAGAAACGAGCAGATAATATTCTGATAAAGTTATGGAAAAAGTGTTTATTACAAAAAATAATGTTCCTGTGTATGCCTTTGAAAACAAAGGGATACACAGTTTTTGTATAGGTCTTTATGTCAAAGCAGGTTGTCTTTATGAAGATGAAGCCGACAACGGTATTTCACATTTTTTTGAGCATGTTACTTTTAAAAATCTCAATAACAGTATCGGTATGGATTTAGCAGATTTTCTCGATATGTACAGTCTTGATATAAATGGCTGTACATATAAGGAATTTATACAATTTAAAATTACCGGTGCAACAAAAAATTTCAGAAAGGCCGCTGAGGTTATAACAAAGGTTTTAAGTCCGCTTAATGTATCAAAGCAGGATATAGAATGTGAACGAAAAAGAATAAAGGCGGAAATGAGAGAAAGCAGTGAAAAAACATCGCTTGACTTTTTTACAAATAATATTGTTTGGGAGGATACGGCGCTTAAAAATACTATCTGCGGAAAAATGAAAAATCTTGACCTTATTAATTTTACTAAATTAAAGGAATTTCAGAAAGCTGTTTTGTCGGAAGGAAACTTTTTCTTCTATGTAACCGGGAATTTTGGAAAAGAAGATATGGACTATTTGTCGCAATGTATTGATGTTTATGATATTAAGAAGGATTGTGTAAAAAGAACAAATGAAGTTCCTCTTTCGAAAAACTTTTTCAACCGCAAGGAAAACATACACATAAAAAACAGCGAATATACATATATACGCTTTTCATTTGATGTTGATACGAAAAAGTATTCTCCTGCAGAACTCGACCTTCTTTTTGATATTCTTTTCTATGGCGAGAAATCTGCTATATATAAGGAGCTTTCCGATAAAACAGGGCTTATATACAGTTTTGACTGGGCGTTTGAGCAATATGCTAATGTTGGTGTTTTGTACTTTGAATTTGAAGTCAGAAAGAATAAGCTTTATGATGCTGTTTCTTCTGTAATAGCTGTTTTGTCGGAATTGAAGAAAAACGGCGGCGAGCGACTTGCATTTGTGAAACCGCGATATACCGATAATGCAGAATTGATTCTTGATCATTGTGAAAACTTCAACTGGGAAAGGGCGTATGAATGTCATTTGCTTGATATCTCGTATAAAACAATTAAAGATAAGAAAGAAGCTTATGAAGAAGTAACAGCAGACAAAATTGAGGAAATTTTCCGTGAAATATTTGTAAGAAATAATTTTATACTGACAATGAAGGGAAATAAGAAAACTACTGATATGAATAAGCTTTATATTATAATTGAAAAGCTTGGTTGTATGGAGTAATAAATCTATAGTACAAATTAAAAAAAGGAGCTTAAAATGGTTACTTTTATTATTATCCGACACGGTTACAGTAAATTTAATAAGGAAAAAAGATTTACCGGTCAGCTTGATGTTCCTTTAGATGAAAAGGGGATAATACAGGCGGAATATACTGCGAAATATATTCTTTCAAATTATAAGGTTGATAAAATTTATTCCAGTGACCTTTCAAGAGCCTGTGAAACTGTAAAGCCGCTTTCAGAAGCGTTGGGGCTGCCGATAATAACAGACAGAGCTTTCCGCGAGATTGATGTAGGGATATGGCAGGGAGAGCTTATCTCCGAAATAGAGAAAAAATATCCCGATGAAATGGAAAGCTATCGCTCTAATCCCGGAGTATTCAAATTTGAGGGAGGAGAAAACTATTCTATGGCAGCAAAACGCGCTTCTGAAGCTTTAGAGACTATCTCTAAGGAAAATGATGGTAAAACGATTGCTGTTGCAACTCATGGGGGGATTGTCCGTTGCCTCAGATGTTTGTTGAATGGTTATCCGTTGGAAAAGATTAAAGAAATTCCTATTGTTCCGAACGCTTCTGTTACGGTTGTCAGTTATGATGACGGCAATGCTGAATTTCTGCTTGCGGGCTATAATGAGCATTTGCCTGATAAAATATCCGAATCACCGATAAAACCGATAGAGTGAGATATATAATAGTAAAAAATTAATAAAAATATTGTGAAAAATATGTGAATTATTGTTTAAAAATTTCTATTTAAAGCGTTGACTTTATAAAAAAACTGTGCTATAATAGCCTAAGATTTGCGAATATTATCGTTTTAAAATCCTCGTTCTTGTGAACGAGGGTTTTTCGCGGCAAAAAATGTTAAAAAAATAACAATATTATAAATACATAAATTAGGAGAAGAGGAAAAATTATGAGTATATTATTATCTGTTTCGGTTGCTTTGTTGGCAGGGCTTCTTATGACGCGAGCATTCAAGCCTTTAAAACTGCCGGCAGTAACGGCATATCTTATCGCGGGTGTTCTTATAGGACCGTATTGTGTAGGAAGATTAAACATTTCAGGTTTTGGATTTACATCAGCTGATGCAGTAGGCAAGCTTGCGCTTATCTCTGAAGTTGCATTAGGATTTATTGCGTTTTCTATCGGTAACGAGTTTCGTCTGGATGATTTAAAGAAAACAGGTAAACAGGCATTGGTTATCGGTATATTCCAGGCACTTGT
Source organism: uncultured Oscillospiraceae bacterium (assembly GCA_964537245.1). Taxonomy (GTDB): domain Bacteria; phylum Bacillota; class Clostridia; order UMGS1840; family UMGS1840; genus UMGS1840. Next base: position 28,321 of record CAZHZL010000027.1, on the reverse strand, counting down.
TGCAACGCTTTTTGTTGACCTTGCTCTTTTTGTGGTACACCTTGCAATGCCGGGAGTTCTCAGTGTTCCTCAGCTTATTACACTTGGGGCTATTGCAACTGCCACTGCACCTGCAGCGACGCTTATGGTAGTTCGTCAGTATAAGGCGAAAGGTCCGCTTACTGATTTGCTGTTACCTATTGTTGCGCTTGATGACGCAGTAGGCTTAATTGTTTTTGCGGTTTCCTTCGGTATAGCAAAAACCTTGAGTACAGGAGTGGTTGACCCTGTTTCAATAATAGTAAATCCGCTTGTTGAAATTGTATGTTCTCTTATTCTGGGAGCAATTATGGGATGGGTGCTTACGCAACTCGAAAAATTGTTCAATTCAAATACTAACCGTCTTAATCTCACAATAACATTTGTGTTTTTAACAGTTGCTCTTTCAATGCTTGATTTTACAATAGGTCCTGTTCATGTAAGCTTTTCATCGCTTCTCGTTTGTATGATGCTCGGAACAGTATTCTGCAATATTTGTCCTCTTTCACATGATCTTATGGAAGGCGCAGATAAATGGACTTCTCCGCTTTTTGCTCTGTTTTTTGTTATAAGCGGAGCAGAGTTAGAACTTAGCGTATTTGCAAACTGGGCGATTGTTGTGATAGGTGTTGTTTATATTATATTCCGTTCACTTGGTAAATATTTTGGTACATTGGTCAGTGCAACAGCTACAAAATGTTCTCCGGAAATCTGTAAATATCTCGGTATTACACTTTTACCGCAGGCAGGTGTGGCACTTGGCATGTGTGCAACTGCAGCAGCAGAATTTGGTGCTCCGGGAAATCTGATAAGAAATATTACACTTTTTGCAGTTCTTATTTATGAGCTTGTAGGTCCGCTTCTTACAAGACAGGCGCTTATTGCTGCCGGAGATATTAAGCCTATGTCTGATGAGGTTAAACAGCGCCGTCAGACTAAGCTTGAAATGGCAAAAAAAGCAACAGAAGAAAATAAATAAAATATGACGCTGAAAAGGGGCTGTGAGCATTTAGCCACCACCTTATAAGGAAGTTTTTGTTTTGAAGCCATCTTTTAAGTTTATACTATGTTAAAAAAGTCCAAAATGCGTCAGCATTACGGACTTTTTATTCCTTGTCTAATTCTTAAAATCTGATTTTCAGGGCAATATCTCCTTATCAGGTGGCGGCTTTTATCACACCCCTTTTACAATTATTGTAGGAGTTGATTTAACTTGAATATATTAAAGGGAACAGCAGAGTATCTTAAAGTGTTTCTGAAATGGACCGTTATCGCAGTCGTTGTTGGGGCTGTTGGTGGAGCTATAGGAAGTATTTTTCACAAAAGTATAGATTATGCAACTGAATTCAGAGCAGAAAACACATGGATTTTATTTTTCCTCCCGATAGGCGGACTTGCAATAGCTTTTCTCTATAAGCTTGCAGGAAAAAAAGGCAGAATTGACACAAACAGAGTTCTTGACGCTACAAGAGGCGAAGGAAAAGTGCCTCTTATTATGGCTCCGCTTATTTTTGTGAGTACAGTTCTTACTCATTTTCTTGGTGGGTCTGCCGGAAGAGAGGGAGCCGCGTTACAGCTTGGTGGCAGTATAGGCTACAATATCGGACGGATTTTTCGACTTAGAAAAGATGACAGTCATATAATTGTTATGTCAGGAATGAGCAGTGTATTTGCAGCGCTTTTCGGGACACCGCTTACTGCGGCCGTATTTTCTTTGGAGGTGATAAATGCCGGAGTGTTTCATTATGGTGCACTGGTCCCTTGTATTATAGCTTCCATAGTTGCTTCTCGTATTGCAGTCATGTTTGGACTGCACCCTGTTTGTTTTGACAGCGTTTCATTTCCTGTGTTTACAGCAGATATTTTTTTGAAAGCAGCAATTCTGGCAATACTTTGCGCGATTGTAAGTATACTTTTTTGTACAACAATAAAAAAATGTGAGCATATGGCGGATAAACTTCTTCCGAATGTATTCATACGCGCATTTATCGGGGGGAGTGTAATTGTAGCTCTTACGGTGCTGCTTGGTACATATGATTATAACGGTGCAGGTATGGAAGTTGTCTCACTGGCTATCGGTGGCGAAGCAAAATATGAAGCTTTCTTGTTGAAAATTATTTTTACCGCAATTACAATTTCGGCAGGCTTTAAGGGTGGAGAAATTGTTCCTGCGTTTTTTGTAGGCTCAACCTTTGGCTGTGTGGCAGGTGCATTTTTGGGACTTAATCCGGGATTTTCGGCGGCACTTGGTTTTATTGCACTTTTTTGCGGAGTTGTAAACTGTCCGCTCGCTTCAATAATACTTTCGCTTGAGGTGTTTGGCGGTGAAGCTATTCTTATTTTTGCGCTTGTTTGCGGTGTAAGCTATATGATGTCAGGGTATTTCGGACTTTATAAAAGTCAGAAATTTTCATATTCAAAGCTTTCTGATGAACTGATTGACCTTAATGCGAAATAAGTTTTTTGTAAAAACATTTTTTCTGTGAAGCTTCTGTGTTTTAATAAAATGCTTGATTTTTGTAAAATAATGTGATATAATAACCCTGTTAATAAAAAAATGAAGATTTTCTCATAAGCTTATGAGAAGATTTACGGGAGGAAAATTATGAACGAAAGAAGTAGTTTTACCGGCAAGCTCGGCTTTGTATTGGCCGCAGCAGGTTCAGCAGTAGGACTCGGAAATATATGGAGATTTCCGTATCTTGCAGCTCAGTATGGCGGAGGTATCTTCCTTTTGGTGTATCTCATTTTAGCAGTAACCTTTGGATTTACACTTATGGTTGCAGAAATAGCAATCGGAAGAAAAACAGGCTTAAGTGCAATCGGTGCATTTGGAAAATTAAAAGAGAAATATAACTTTATAGGTCTTCTTGCTTCGATAGTTCCGATAATCATTTTACCGTATTATTGTGTTATAGGCGGTTGGGTAACAAAATATCTTGTTACTTTTATGACAGGTAACGGAATGGCTGCCGCTGGTGATTCGTTCTTTGGCGGTTTTATCGGTCAGCCGGGAGAGCCTCTTTTATGGTTTGCGATTTATCTTGGACTTACTGCAATCGTTGTGCTTTTAGGCGTTGAAAAAGGAATAGAAAAGGTAAGTAAAATTATGATGCCTATTCTCATTGTTCTTTCAGTTGTTATTGCAATTTATTCGATAACAAGACCGGGTGCAATGGAGGGCGTTAAATATTACCTTGTTCCTAATTTTGCAGATTTCTCTGTGACAACCGTTCTTGCAGCTTTAGGACAGCTTTTCTACTCAATGTCACTGGCTATGGGTATTATGATTACATACGGCTCATATATGAAAAAGGATGTTAATCTGGAATCATCTGTTCGTCAGATTGAAATATTTGATACTGCAATTGCTTTTCTTGCGGGTCTTATGATTATTCCTGCAATTTTTGCAGTTGGTGACCCTTCAACTCAGCTTACCAAAGGTCCGGGGCTTATGTTTGTAGTTCTTCCTCAGATTTTTGAAAGTATGCCGGGTGGTAGCTTTATAGGTGTGTTGTTCTTTGTACTTGTTCTTTTTGCAGCGCTTACATCTTCAATCTCACTTATGGAAACAATAGTTTCTATATTCCAGGATAAGTTTAAGATGACAAGAGTCAAGGCTTCTGTTGCTGTTCTTATCATCTCTGTTTTACTTGGTGTACCATCATCGCTGGGTAATGGTATCTGGTCAAACATTAAGCTTATCGGAATGGACTTCCTTACATTCTTTGACTTTATCAGCAACAGTGTTATTATGCCGATTGTTGCGTTCTTTACCTGTTTGTTTGTTGGTCATGTTATTAAACCCAAGGCTGTTATTGAAGAGGTTGAGCTTACAGGCAAATTCAAGGGTAAAAAGCTTTTTGTTGTTATGGTGAAATATGTTGCTCCTGTTTGTATCTTGCTTATCCTTATTTCATCAGTTCTCGACGGACTTGGTATTTTCAAAATATAATTATAGCTATAAAGAGGGGTCTTTTATGCCCCCTTTGTTTCTTAAAATTTAGGGAGACTTAAAATATGATGCCTTTTAAGAGTATAAAAATAAAAAGTATAATGTCGTTTTTTTATATGACATTCGGAATTATTCTTCTTTCCGTCGGAGTGTTTTTCTTTAAAATCCCGAACGGGTTTGTTACCGGTGGAGTAAGTGGTGTAGGTACGCTTTTTGGAAATATTTTTCCTTTTTTGTCAGCGGCTTTATGGATTGCTGTAATAAACGCACTACTCCTTATTGTCGGATTTCTGTTTATCGGAAAGGACACAGGTGTAAAAACTGTATATTGTAGTCTTTTGTTTTCAGCACTTACATTTATTTTGGAAAAATATTTTCCGATTTCTTCACCTCTTACAGACCAGCCGTTTTTAGAGCTTGTGTATGCTATGCTCTTGACCTCTGTCGGCTCAGCGCTTGTTTTTGAACAGGGGGCGTCATCGGGAGGAACGGATATAATTGCACTTATTTTAAAAAAATATACTCGTATAAATGTTGGGCAGGCGCTTTTGTATACAGACTTTTTTATCTGCGTAAGTTCATTTTTTGTATTTGGCATAAAAACAGGACTGTTCTCAGTTCTCGGACTTTTTGCAAAGGCATTTTTGGTTGACAGCGTTATCGATATCATAAACAGCTGTAAATATTTTATCGTTATAACAGATAAGCCGGACGAAGTGGCTGCGTATGTTATGACAGAGCTGCATCACGGCGTCAGCTCAAATAAGGTTATTGGAGAATACAGCGGAAAAGAGCGTACTATGCTTCATACGGTTTGCCGCCGTATAGAAGCTATACGGTTAAGAAGAAGGGTTATGGAAATTGACAGCAAAGCGTTTGTAATTATTACGACGACAAGCGAAATCGTAGGACGTGGATTCAGAGCAGTTTAATTTGGAGGACAATATTATGAAAGTTGTAATAGCAATTGATTCATTTAAGGGCAGTCTTACTTCAACAGAAGCAGGCAACAGCGCTGAAGAAGGGATAAAACGGGTGTTTCCGGAGGCTGAAGTGTATGTCAGTCCTGTTGCAGATGGCGGCGAAGGTACGGTGGAGGCTCTTACATCGGGGCTTGGCGGTGAGTTGAGAAGCGTAAATGTCTGTGGCCCTTTAGGAGAAAAAACTAAAGCTGTGTACGGAATAATAAAGGAAACAAAAACTGCAATTATAGAAATGTCTGCTGCGGCAGGAATAACGCTTGTGGAAAAAGAAAAATTAAATCCTTTAAAGGCGACTACATACGGTGTAGGAGAAATGATAAAGGACGCAATTCTTCTGGGTTGCAGAGAATTTATTGTCGGGATAGGCGGAAGCGCAACAAACGACGGCGGAGTTGGAATGCTTCAGGCGCTTGGCTTCGGCATGCTTGACAAAGACGGTGAGCAAATTCCGTTTGGGGCGGAAGGCTTGGAAAAGCTTCACAGAATAACAACGGATAATGTGATTTCAGAGCTTAAGGATTGTGTGTTTAATATAGCCTGTGATGTTGAAAATCCGCTTTGCGGTGAAAAAGGCTGCAGCAGAGTGTATGCACCACAAAAGGGAGCAGATGAGGCAATGATTGCAAAAATGGATAAATGGCTTTCCGATTATGCGAAGCTTACAAAAGAAAGCTTTATAAATTCCGATAAGGATTTTCCGGGCGCAGGTGCGGCAGGCGGAATGGGATTTTGTTTTATGAGCTTTTTAAACGGAAAGCTTAAAAAAGGTATTGATTTGGTTTTAGAGGCAACAAAGTTGGAAAATCATATAAAAGAATGTGATATTGTGATAACGGGCGAAGGAAGGCTTGATTTTCAGACTGCAATGGGGAAAGCACCCGTTGGTATTGCAAAAATTGCTAAGAAATACGAAAAAAAGGTTTTCGCGTTTGCCGGAGGAGTAACTGAGGACGCAAGAGAGTGTAATAAAAAAGGTATTGACGCATTTTTTCCGATTGTACGAGGTGTTACTTCGTTAAAGGATGCAATGGAAACGGAAAATGCAAAGAAAAATATGGCCGATACTGTTGAACAGGTGTTCAGGATTATTAGTTTTATATAAATAAAAAGGCAGAGTAAGAAGTTTGTATTTTTACTCTGCCTTTTTAGTGGATAGGAAAAAATGCTTCAGCATACGGTTTTTTTATCTATTATTATTCTGTATTCGATAAAATCATCAGTTTCATTTTTCTTTGTTTTTGTGTCTATACCTGCTTTTTTCATTATTTCCACAGCTTGATTTACTGTGTTTGTAAATATGCGTAAATCCTTAAAAAGCGGTATAACTCTTTTTTCTCTTATAGTATCTTTTTTGGCGCCGATAAGAAGCTCGTCTATATATTTTTCGCTATCTGTGACATTAAGATTTTTTTCAATTATTGTTTTTAGTGCTTTTAGCTGAAGAATTTCGGAGGATATTCGGAGAAGCGCTCTGCAATGCCGTTCAGTAAGCTTGTGCTCGACTACTTTTGCTTTTATATCATCGCTTAATTTTAAAAGGCGAAGCTTGTTTGCGATAGCGCTTTGGCTTTTTCCAAGCTTAAAGGCAAGCTCGTCCTGTGTAAGAGAAAAATTAACAATAAGTTGTTCATATGCAAGAGCTTCCTCAAAAAAAGACAAATTTTCTCTTTGCAAATTTTCGATAAGCGCTATAACCGCAGATTTTTCTTCTTCTATGTTCATAATAATAGCAGGAACTGTTTTTAAGCCTATAAGCTTTGACGCTTTCAGTCTTCGTTCTCCCGAAATAAGCTCATATGTATCGTCGTTTATTTTTCTTACATTAAGCGGTTGTATTACGCCGCAGGAGCGGATTGATTCAGCCAGCTCAAAAAGCGCCGCTTCATCGAAAATTCGTCTCGGTTGGTTGGGATTTCTTTTTATTGAGTCAACAGGTATACTGAATAAAGTGTTTTTGGAGGCTATCGGTTCAAATTTCTGATTTTTCAGTATGAAAGCCATAACATTTTACCTTCCTTTCATCCTTTGGCAAAAATTGCCAGTTTTTCTTTATTATACACAATATTGCAGCATTTGTAAAGAAAAATCGTTCGACAAATTCCTTTTAAGTATGACAGGAAAAAATTCAATGTAAAAAAATCAATAAAAATTACAAAAAAATATTGTAATTCAATTTAAAATGTTTTATAATATATAGTTGGAGAATGTAATGAAAGGTGGGAAAGTGCAGATGGGTGAGTTTAAGATTGTAAGCGACTTTAAGCCTATGGGCGACCAGATAAATGCAATAAAAGAGCTTGCAGAGGGCGTTTGTAACAACGAGCGTTTTCAGACGCTTCTTGGTGTTACAGGCTCAGGAAAAACCTTCACAATAGCAAATGTTATTGAAAAAGTACAGAAGCCTACCTTGATTCTGGCACACAATAAAACGCTTGCGGCTCAGCTGTGCAGTGAGTTTAAGGAATTTTTCCCGAACAATGCTGTTGAATATTTCGTATCCTACTACGATTATTATCAGCCTGAGGCTTATATTCCCCATACAGATACATTTATAGAAAAGGATTCACAGATAAACGATGAAATAGATAAATTAAGACATAGTGCAACAACAGCCCTTTTTGAAAGAAAAGATGTTATAATTGTTGCCAGCGTATCGTGTATATACGGTCTCGGAGATCCTGAGGATTACAGCGACCTTTGTGTATCTCTTCGTGTGGGAATGGAAAAGGACAGAGATGAAATTTTAAAAAAGCTTATTGAAATTCAGTATGAAAGAAATCAGATAGATTTTCACAGAGGAACATTCAGAGTAAACGGAGATGTTTTGGATATTTTTCCCGCAAACTCCTCCGAAAAGGTTTTGAGGATAGAGTTTTTCGGTGAAGAGATTGACCGGATAACAGAAATAGAGCCGCTTACGGGAGAAGTTTTGGGCGAGCGAAATCATATTGCTGTTTTTCCTGCTTCACACTATGCGACATCTGTTGAAAAAATGGGCAGAGCGCTTGACGCAATTGAAGAAGAAATGAAAGAAAGAGTGGAATATTTTAAAGCAACCGATAAGCTTATTGAAGCGCAGAGAATAGAACAGCGTACAAATTACGATATGGAAATGATGCGTGAGGTGGGATTTTGCAGTGGTATTGAGAACTATTCCCGCCACATAAGCGGAAGGAAAGAGGGCAGTGCGCCTTATACTCTTATGGACTATTTCCCCGATGATTTTCTTTTGGTTGTTGATGAAAGTCATGTTACTTTACCGCAGGTGCGCGGAATGTTTGCAGGCGATAGAGCGAGAAAAACATCTTTGGTTGAGTACGGTTTCAGACTTCCAAGCGCATTTGACAACAGGCCGCTTAATTTTGACGAATTTATGGAAAGAGTAAATCAGGCAATATTTGTAAGTGCTACTCCTCAGAGCTTTGAAAAAGAGCTTTCCTCAAAAATTGCAGAGCAGGTTATCCGTCCGACAGGGCTTCTTGACCCTGAAATTTCAGTACGCCCTATTGACGGACAGATTGACGACCTTCTTTCTGAAATCAATATGACTGTTGAAAATAATGAAAGAGTTCTTATCACAACTCTCACAAAGAGAATGGCAGAAGATTTGACAAAATATTTTACCGATGCCGATATTCGCGTAAGATATCTTCATTCAGATATTGATACAATAGAGAGAATGGAAATAATAAGGGATCTGAGGGTAGGAGAATTTGATGTTCTTATAGGTATCAACCTTTTAAGAGAGGGCTTGGATTTACCGGAGGTTTCTCTTATTGCGATACTTGACGCAGATAAGCAGGGCTTTTTGAGAAGTGAAAGCTCACTTATACAGACTATCGGTCGTGCTGCCAGAAATGAACGTGGTAAGGTTATAATGTATGCGGACGAGCTTACGCCTGCAATGGAAAATGCAATCAAAGAAACGAACAGACGACGCGGTATACAGGATGAATATAACAAAAAACACGGAATTGTTCCGAAAACAGTTAAGAAGGATATAAGAGAAATTATAGAAGCGACTACGAAGGTTCAGCCTGATAAGAAAAAAACTTCCAGAAAACGTGATGAGCAGTTCGATGAACTTGAAATATTGCGTCTTACAGAGGAAATGAACAAGGCGGCTAAAAATCTGGAATTTGAAAAAGCGGCAGAGCTTCGTGACAAGATAAAATTCTTATCGGGTAAATAAAAAGAAAGGAAATGATGTAAATGGCTGATTATATAAAAATATCAGGTGCAAGACAGCATAACCTGAAAAATATAGATTTGAAAATCCCAAGAGATAAGCTTGTTGTTTTTACAGGCGTTTCAGGCTCGGGAAAATCTTCAATAGCGTTTGATACTATTTATGCGGAAGGACAAAGAAGATATGTTGAATCCTTATCTTCGTATGCCAGAATGTTTCTGGGGCAGATGGCAAAACCGTCGGTTGAAAGCATTGAAGGCTTGTCTCCTGCTGTTGCGATAGACCAGAAAACAACTTCAAAAAATCCGCGTTCAACAGTTGGAACGGTAACTGAAATATACGATTATCTCAGACTTTTGTATGCGGGTATCGGTGTTCCGCACTGCCCTAAATGCGGAAAAGAGATAAAAAAACAGACTGTTGATATGATAGTGGATAAAATTATGTCAAAAGGAGAGGGAGCAAAAATTATTATCGGTGCTCCTGTGATACGCGGAAGAAAAGGTGAACATGCAAAAGTATTCGAAAAAGCGAAAAAAAGCGGTTTTGTGCGTGCGAAGGTTGACGGAATAATGTATGACCTTTCCGAAGAAATAAAGTTGGAGAAAAATAAAAAGCACGATATTGATATAATTGTTGACAGAATAGTTGTCAAAAACGATATAATTGGAAGAATTACCGACTCCGTTGAAACGGCTACGAAGCTTACCGATGGGCTTTTAAACCTTATTGACCACAAAACAAACGAGGTTGAAGCATTTAGCCTTAATTATGCCTGCCCCGACTGTGAAATCAGTATCGGAGAGCTTACTTCGCGCGCATTTTCTTTCAATAATCCGTTTGGTGCGTGTCCTGAGTGCGGAGGTATCGGTCATCTTATGAAGATAGACCCGGACAGAATATGTAACAGAGAAAAATCAGTCCTTGAAGGCGCGATTGCGGCTACCGGATGGTACGCGGCTGATAAGGAGGACAGTACCTGTTACAGTATATATTCTGCACTTTCGAAGCATTACGGCTTTTCTCTTGAGGTGCCGCTTTGTAAGCAGGAGGAGTGGGTGACAGATCTTCTTTTGTACGGAAATAACGGTGAAAAAATTGAGATTGAATATTCCAGAAACGGTCGCAAAGGCTCATATATAACAGATTTTGAAGGTGTTGCGAACAATTTGGAGAGAAGATACAAGGAAACACAGTCAAGCTGGACAAGACGTGATATTGAGCTTCTAATGTCACAGAAGCCGTGTCCTGTATGTAGAGGAGCAAGACTCAACAGTGAGGCACTCAGCGTTACTGTGGGTGGAATTAATATATATGACCTTACCTGTAAACCTGTTAAGGAGCTGATAGGATTTTTTGATGGGCTTTCCCTTACTGAAAAGGAAATGACAATTTCAGAAAGGCTTTTAAAGGAAATTAAAGAAAGACTTGGCTTTTTAAATAAGGTGGGACTTTCTTATCTTACCCTGTCAAGAAGCGCAGGAACGCTGTCAGGTGGCGAGGCACAGAGAATCCGTCTTGCTACTCAGATTGGCTCGTCTCTTATGGGAGTGCTGTATGTTCTTGATGAGCCTAGTATCGGTCTTCATCAGAGAGACAATGAAAAGCTGATTGAAACACTTGTGAAATTAAGAGATCTTGGTAATACAGTGCTTGTTGTTGAGCATGATGAGGATACAATAAGAACAGCAGACTATGTTTTTGATTTTGGCCCCGGAGCAGGCGTTCATGGGGGATATATCGTTGCGGAAGGAAAGCCTTCTGATGTTGAAAAATGCAAAAAATCTCTTACAGGCGATTACCTTTCGGGAAGAAAGCAGATTGAAGTTCCAAAAGAAAGAAGAAAAGGAAACGGAAGCTTTCTTACTGTTAAGGGGGCAAGAGAAAATAACCTTAAAAACATAGATGTTTCGATTCCGCTCGGATTGATGACAGTGGTGACAGGTGTATCGGGTTCGGGAAAATCCTCACTTATAAATCAGATTATTTATAAAGAGCTTTTCTATAAATTGAACGGCGGAAAAACTCACGGTGGTGCACACGATGAGATTATCGGAATAGAAAATCTTGATAAGATTATAGCCATAGACCAGACTCCTATCGGAAGAACACCGAGGTCAAACCCTGCGACATATACAGGAGTTTTTTCACATATCCGTGACCTTTTTGCCCAAACGGCAGACGCTAAAATGAAAGGCTATAATTCAAGCAGATTCAGTTTTAATGTGAAAGGCGGAAGGTGTGAAGCCTGTGAGGGCGACGGTATTGTAAAAATAGAAATGCATTTTTTACCCGATGTTTTTGTTGAGTGTGATGTTTGTAAAGGAAAGAGATATAACAGAGAAACTTTAGAGGTAAAATATAAAGGCAAAAATATCAGTGAAGTTCTGGATATGACTGTTGAGGAGGGCTTAAAGTTTTTTGAGAATATACCTTCTATACAAAGAAAGCTGCAGCTTTTGGAAGATGTGGGACTTGGATATATAAAAATAGGTCAGCCGTCAACTACTTTATCAGGCGGTGAAGCACAGAGAGTGAAGCTTGCAACTGAGCTTTCAAAGCGCCCTACGGGAAAAACGATTTATATACTTGACGAGCCCACAACGGGACTTCATTTTCACGATGTCAAGAGACTTATTGAGGTTTTGCAGCGGCTTTGCGAGGGTGGAAACACCATAGTTGTAATAGAGCATAATCTTGATGTTATAAAAATTGCAGATTATATTATAGATATGGGACCGGAAGGTGGAGATGAAGGCGGAACTGTTGTTGCTTGCGGAACACCTGAGGAGGTTGCAAAGAATAAAAAATCACATACAGGAAGATTTCTGAAAGATAAATTATAAAGAGGTATCGGAATGAAAAAAATAAAAATTAGTTTAACAACATTATTTTTGATTGGAATGTTCTTTTTGCAGGCTTCTGCATATAATTTTCCAACGCCCGATTGGGGAGCTTTGCTCAATGAACGCAAAAAGATGGTATCGGAAACGGATTTTGAGCTTTATGTTGAAGGGAGCGGTAAACACTCTCCTTATTACGGTGCGCGTCTTGAGCCTAAGGCAGGCGCCTATATTGGTATGGTTGCAGATAATGCCCCGGGGTTTGGGAAGCTCGGCTCTTATCTGACATACATTGACAGCAAAGGACAGACAGATTTATATTATCCTTCAAGCCATATGATAAGGGACGATAATGTTGTTGCTACGGTTGCGATAAACATTACTTCGCTTGATCAGGTGAATTACAGCGAAATAAGAACAACGCTTGATACTTTAAAAACATATAATAAGCCGATGCTTATAAGATTTGCAAATGAAATGAATTGTTCTTCTCTTGGCGATGACCCTGACAGATACATTCGGATTTTTCGGAATGTTGCAAATATGATTCACGAATATCCCAATTTTGCAGTCGTATGGGCACCAAACGATTTTGGAGCTTTAGACCGGGATTTCGGTTATTATTATCCGGGGGATGAATACGTGGACTGGGTTGGCGTAAGCTGTTATGCAATAAAATATTTTCAGGGTAATCCAAACACTTCCGCAAACGATGAAGTATTTTTTATGACAGCTGAAAACAGCTTTACCACAAACCGATTGAAGCCGCTTTTAAAATTTATGAAGGATAATAATATCAAAAAGCCTGTTATGATTTCCGAAGGGGCAGTAGAAACTGAAAATGTTCAGAATGAGCCTCATGAAAGCTGGGCTTCTCCGAGAATGAGAAATATGCTTTATAATGTTATTATGAAATATCCCGAGGTTAAGCTTATAAATTATTTTAATGTATACAGAAAAGGTGAAAAAGCAAAATTTTATATAAGCGACAAAACATATGCAACAGATATTTTCAAAGAAGCTGCTTCGAGCGGTGCATATATAACCGAAGCAAACGGAGAACCTGAATTTGTTTTTGAAAAAGCTTCTTTCGGCGAAACGATTAAAGCAAAAAACGGATTTGTAAATCTCTATACGCTGGCGCATGTTCCCGGATATGAAAGCCTTACTGTGACTTATAAGGTGGACGGTAGATGGTATCACAGTACCTCCGCAGCACCGTATAAATGTGCGCTTGAGGTTGCAACACTTCCCGAAGGACAGCATACTCTGACTATATCAACTGCAAATAATACAAAAGAGTATGTTTTTTATAAAACAGGACATAAAAATATAAAGATAGCATTCGGAAAAATGCCCGAGCAGGAAAAAACATCTGTTACGGATATAGTTTCCTATGTAAATGGTAATGCCGTAACATCATTTAACTATAAGGATGAAACTTATGTTGTTGCCGAGGAACTCCTTAACTATCAGATTGATGTAAGATGGGACGGAGCAGAACGAATACTTTATATTGACGGAGTGAATAAAAATAACAATGCTGTTTCTGCTTTTTCAAAAGTTCCCGAATATATTATCAAGGAAACTGATATACGAACATGTATAAAAAATCCGTTGACAAATGAGTATGAGTTTGTGACTTCACATAACATAAACGGACGGACAATTATAAAATTTGACGAGCTTGCAAGATTCGGAAGCGTGGTATGGGACGGAGCGGCAAGAACTCTGAGTTTAAGCTTTTAATATACAATAAAAAAGAGGCAAATGCCTCTTTTTTATTGTATAAATTTCTTTTTTGGTATGCATATTGCGCATAGAACTGTACCTGCAAGAGCTACAATACCCCATGAGAGTGTTGTTATACCCCATCCGAATTTATCGGATAAAACCGCAACTCCGTATGTTGATATTGCGCTTCCCACATATGTGCAGGAATTAAGAAGACCTGAAACGAATGACACCTTCCCGTATTTTGCAAAATAAGGCGGCAGCATGGTTATGAGCATTAAATTTACACCATGCATTGCTCCTGTTATTATTGCAGATAATGCAACTGAAATAGCTGCATTGAACGATGAGTTCATACAGAGAAGGAGTGCGCTTGCAGCACCTGCGGCGAATATAACTGCCGCACAGGTAAGCTCGTTTGTAATAACCTTTCTGTTGAGCCATGATGAAATTTTGAAGCAAACAATTGAGAAAAGAGGGAGTATAATTCCTGTCAGGATGGATATTGCGCTTCCAAGATTAAAGGTTTCCGAAATATATGTCGGCATCCATGTTGTAATTCCGTCGCGGAGTATTCCCTGCATTGCTATTGCAAGCATAACCAAAACAAGAAATACAATAATGTTGCCCGGGATTTTTTTCTTTTCGGATTCATTGGTTTTAAATTCAATGTTTTCGGGCTTGTACGGCTCTTTTTTCTTTTCAAGGGCATTGATTGTTTTTATCCATAAAAATGCCATTCCATATCCGCAAAGCGATGTTATGAAAAACAGGCTTCTCCAGTTTAAAAATGTAATAAACAAAGGTGTAATAAGGTAGATTGCGATTGTAGCAACAGAGCTTGCAACGGAAACATTAACGCTTGCCTTTTTGTAATTGTCTGTTGTAAGCATGTCTGTAAGAATTCTTACCAAGGGCGGCCACAGCATTGCCTGTGCAAAGCCGTTTATCGCCCATATTGCAGTCATTGCGTAAACGCTTGATGTTATAAAAATAAGAAAATTCATTGTTGAGGCTGTGAGTATACCTGTTAAAATAATATATTTAGGTTTGATTTTATCTCCCAGAAATCCGCTTATGAGCTGACCTGCACCATATGTAACCGAGCTTGCGGTTAGCGCCATTGAAGCGGCAGATTTTGTTATATTCTGAGTTTTTACTATTTCAAGAAGAACGGCGGAATAATTTATTCTTGTAAGATAGCTTACAAAATATACGAGGGAGGCGAGCCATATAAGCATAGTTACATTTTTTTGTGAAAGAAGTTTTTTCATTTTACCGTCTCCTTATGAATTAATAATATTAAGCCCTTTTTCTTTATACAAGTCGTATATTTCTTTGTTCAGGCTTTTATCTGTTACAAATGTGTATAGAGGGGTTACATCGGAAAGCTTTATAAAGCCTGAGCTTTCAAATTTGCTGCTGTCAGCCATGATTATGACCTTATCCGATATTTTAAAATATGTCTTCTGAACTGTTGCAAGCTTCGGGTTACAGCTTGTTATTCCGTTTTTCAAAGAAATTGCCGATGGAAATAAAAACGCCTTTGATACATGAAGCTTTTCGAGAAATTCTGAAGCTAAATCACCGTAAAATGCATTTTCTTCAGGAAGGAAATAACCACCGCTTACGATTACAGTGAAATTTTTGCAGCTTTTGAAGCAGTCTGCGACATCGGTGTGATTTGTTACGACTGTGAGTTTATCAAAGCGGCGCGCAATTTTTTTGCAGAAATGAATTGCTGTGCTTCCGGAGTCGATTACAATTATGTCGTCCTCGTTTATGAGATTAAGTGCATATTCAGACAGTTCATCTTTTAAATCGGGACATTCATCGTTTCTTACATCGAGTGTTCTTGGTTCAATTCTCTGTTGTATTCCTATTGCACCGCCGTGTGTTTTTATAAGCTTGTTTTGGTTTTCAAGATAAAGGATATCTCTTCTTATTGTCTCTCCCGAAACACTGAGCGCTTTCGAAAGCTCTCCCACACTTACAAAGCCTTTTTCTTCTATAAGACTGCATATATATTTATACCGTTCAAACGCTATCATCTGCTTTTTCTCCTTTGTCGGAAAATACATATTTTTCAATATAATACCATAAAATCCCAAAAAAGTCAATAGAAATACAAAAACTATTGCAAAAATCATATATCTATGGTATAATGAGTTTGCAAAGCAAACTCAATGAATTGCTTTCAGCATGAATTGAAATCAGAGATTTCATGAGCTGAGCCCTACGGCTCATGAATTGCACTTCGTGCATTAAAAGGCAATTCAATTCATGGATGGAATCCAATTCATGACAACGGAGTTGTCAATTCATTTAAATTGGCGTCATTTAAATCATACACCAATTCTACAATAACAAAACAATACGATCAAAAGAGGGGTAAAAAAATGAAGTTTGATAAAAATCTTATAGAAAAACCGAATGAAAAAATTATTTATAAGACAGTAGGTAACCTGAGGCTTCCTATGAATGTGTATTATCCTGTCGGTAACTTAAAAGATAAAAATCCGGCAGTTTTGTGTGTACATGGTGGTGCATGGTATACCGATGTTAAGGAAAATGAGGAGTTTTCACATTCCTGGATGGATATGACTGCAAAATATTATGCTCAGGCGGGTTTTGTGGGTATTGCAATTTCTTACAGAAGTATAAATTATACAGAAGAAACAACTGTAAGTGAGCTTATAGAAGATGTAACTGACGCTGTAAAATATATAAAAGAAAATTTAAGCTATGTTGATAATGATAAGCTTGTTGCGATAGGAGATTCCGCAGGGGGCCATCTTGTTTCATGTCTGGGAGTGAGTGAAGATGATTTTATAAGACCGGAAATTGTAATTGCTTGTAATCCCGTTCTTGACTGCACAAACGAAAAATGGCTTTACAGCGAAACGACAGATGAAAAAAGACGCAAAATTTCTCCTATATATAATATAGTAAAAGGAAAAACCTCTGCATTCTTATGTATGCATGGTGATAAAGATACGGTTGTTGATATCAGTGATACATATAAATTTGTGGATTTATTAAAAGAAAACGGTGCTGTTTGTGAAATGATAACAGAAAAAGAAGCTAAACACGCATTTATTCTTTTTGATTATCAGGTTTGTGATGAACAGGCGGAAAAATATATGGAAGAGACCATGGGATTTATAAAAAAACATCTCTGAAAAAGCTGAAAAAATCAAAAAAAACGAAAAAATTTGAAAAAAATTAAAATTTTGCTTGACATTTGCGTTGTTTTTAGGTATAATGGTTGGTGCTAAACTGAGTAAATAATGTTAATTTTAAATAAATGGAGGTGTCTTAGCATGAAAAGAACATATCAGCCAAAGAAAAGACAGAGAAAAAGAGAACACGGTTTCTTCAAAAGAATGAGAACAAGAAACGGCAGAAAAATTCTGGCTCGCAGAAGAGCAAGAGGCAGAGCAAGATTGAGTGCGTAATTTTTTAAAAATGTCGTGTTGAGATTTCAGGCAAATGAAAAATAACACATTGTGTCTGCTCAGAATACGACATTTTTTATTTAATTACAAAAACGGTTTGAAGGAGAATTGTTTTTTATGGCTAAAGGAATGATAGCCTCTCTTACAGAAAATTATGAATTTCAGAGAGTATATAAAAAACAGGCGCCCGTATATGGGAGATATATTGTTCTTTATGCGAAAAAAAACAATTTTCAACGCATTCGTCTCGGAATAACTGCAACTAAAAAAATTGGAAAAGCCTGTAAAAGAAACAGAGCCCGCAGGCTTATTTTTGAAAGCTTCAGGCATATGTACCCCAACATTGTGGGTAAATATGATATTGTCATTGTGGCAAAGGCTTCAATGGTAGGGGCTTCTTATCAGGAAATTTATGACGAAATGCACAGGCTTATAAAGAAAGCCGGGTTATATGATGAGTAAGTTTTTTGTATTTCTGGTAGAATGTTACCGGAAATATGTTTCGCCTTTAAAAAAACCGTGCTGCAGATTTTATCCGACTTGTTCGGAATATGCTATTCTTGCTGTAAAAAAGTATGGTTTTTTGAAAGGATTTGTGAAAACAGTATGGCGTATATTGAGATGTAATCCTTTTTCAAAGGGCGGAATTGATTACCCGTAAAATACTTAATTTACTTGAAAGGTAGACAGCAAATGAATTTTATCTATGAAATCTTCGGAACAGTTCTTAGTTTTATCTATGACATTGTTCATAATTTCGGCTGGGCTATAATAATCTTCACTCTTATCGTGAGACTTCTTTTGCTTCCGCTTTCCATAAAGCAGCAGAAGTCTATGGCAAATATGCAAAAAATCCAGCCGGAGCTTGAAAAACTTCAGAAAAAATACGCAAACGATAAAGAAAAGCTTAGCGAAGAAACGATGAAGCTTTATCAGAAATATGAAGTGAATCCTATGGGGGGATGCTTACCGCTTCTTATTCAGATGCCTATTCTTTTGGCAGTATACGGTGTTATTCAGAGACCTATAACATATCTTCTGAAAATAACACTTCCGACAGGTGTTCTTGACGCGCTTAAGCAGAGTGCGGCAGATACTGAGCTTAATATCGTTGCGTTTGTAAACAATAATCTGTCCGGTGCACAGGAGGCTTTATCAAAAGCAAAGCTTGACTTTGACCTTGCAAGCCTTCAGCTTGATTTTGACTTTTTAGGTCTCAATCTCGGACTTACACCGCAGAATCATCAGGGTAACTATCTTTTATATTTAGTTCCGATTGTCTGCGTTATCACATCTTTTTTGGTGTCTAAGGTTTCGCAGACAACACAGCCTAAAAAAGATGATAAGGCGAAGGATAAAAATCCTCAGCAGAGTCAGATGAATACTATGATGTACATTTTCCCGCTTATGACCGGATATTTTTGTTACATCCTTCCGGCAGCTATGGGATTATACTGGATTGCAGGTAATGTTATTCAGATGGCACAGACTGTGCTTTTGAATAAGCTTTTGGCTCCTAAAGAGAGCGACAGTCCTGCAATAGAAAAAAAGAAAAAATCAAGAAAGGATATAGAGTTGTGAGAGAAACAATAGCAACAGGAAAAACTATTGATGAAGCAAAAATTAATGGTGCTGCTGAGCTTAATGTAAGCGTTGATGATGTTGTCATCGAAGTTCTTGAAGCACCGAAGGCAGGTTTCTTGGGTATAGGCGCAAAGCCTGCAAAGCTTCTTGTAAGATATACAGATCCCGAAGAAGAAAAAAGAAAAGAAGAAAAAAAGAAAAACGATATGAAGAAAAAGGAAAAGCGTGCTGAGAAAGCTCATCATGCCGCTCCTAAAAAGGAAGCTCAGCCTGCGGCTGAGGAACCGTTGAAAACAGAAGGTTTGCAAAACGAAGAAAAAGCGGAAGAACAGGAAGCATTTGTTCCTAACGAAGAAAGTATTCCGTTTTTGGAAAGCTTCTTAAAAGGTCTTTTTGAAAAAATGAACTTTGAAGTTTCTTATACATTCAAAAGAGAAGGAAGATTTATAATAATTGACCTTTCAGGCGATGAAACAGGTGTTCTTATCGGTAAACACGGCGATACACTTGATTCCTTGCAGCACATCGTTCAGCTTGCGCTCAACAAAGCTGTTAAAGGAAGCGAAAAAATCCGTATCGATACCGAAGGTTACAGAGAAAAGAGAGAAAAAACTCTTGTGGCACTTGCTAAGAGCATTGCAAGCAAGGTTATCAAATCAAAAGGCAAATATGAGCTTGAGCCGATGAAAGCTTATGAAAGAAAAATCATTCATGCTACATTGCAGAGCTATCCTATGCTTACAACATACAGCGTAGGAGTTGAGCCTGAAAGAAGACTTATTATAGCATTTAAGCACAGAAGTCAGGAACATAAATAATAAATGCCGGATAGGGCTTCAAAAGGCTTTATCCGGCTTTTAAAATTTAAAAAATAGAAAGAGATTACGATGAGAATTTTGGCAGTGGGCGATGTAGTCTGCCGTTGCGGTGTGGATTACATCGGGAATAATCTTAGAAAGCTTATTTCTGAAAAAGAAATTGATTTCACTGTAATAAACGGTGAAAATTCTTTTAAAGGCAAGGGAATCAGTAAGGATATATGCGATGTTTTTTTTGACGCGGGCTGTGACTGTATTACATTGGGGAACCATGCTTTTTCAAAAAAAACAGTAAAAAAAGCATTTGAAACTTATCCGAATAACATTATCCGTCCGATAAATATGGGAGAAGAATATTCAGGAAAAGGATATACAATTCTTAAAAAGGACGGTGTTTCGGTGGGGGTTGTAAACGCGATAGGCAGAATTTATATGAAAGAAGCACTCGACCCGTTTTCTTATACTCAAGAGGCGCTTTATGCAATGGAAAAAGAAAATGTAAAAATCATAATTGCGGATTTTCATGCTGAAGCGACAAGTGAGAAGCAGGTTTTCGGTCATTTCTTTGACGGTAAAATTTCGGCAGTTTTCGGTACGCATACCCATACTCCTACGGCAGATGAAAAGATATTAAGAGGCGGTACCGGTTATATTACAGATATCGGAATGACAGGCTCTCAGGACGGTGTTCTGGGTCTTAAGAAAGAGATATCAATAAATAAAATAGTATATGATATTTCAGAGCCGTTTGAATGGGAAGCTTCTAATCCGAGACTTCAGGGAGTTATTTTTGATATCTCGGAGGAAACAGGCAAATGTCTGAAGATTGAAAGAATAGAATATTAGAAGTTTTTTAAAAATAAAGAAGAAAAATAAAAAAATTGGTAAAAACTATTGCAAAAATATAAATAAAGTGGTATAATTAAATAAGTTTTTATATAAAATAAAAAACATATCAGAAAACTGATTGAATACAGTTTTCAAAAACGGAGGAAAAAAATATGAAAAAAATTATTACATTGGCTTTAGTGGTTTTAATGGTTGTTACTGCATTTGCAGGCTGCGGACAGAAGGCAGAAGACAATAAACTTACAATGGCAACAAACGCTGAATTTCCGCCATATGAATATATGGAAGATGGAAAAATCGTTGGTATTGACGCTGAAATAGCTCAGGCTATCGCTGATAAACTTGGAAAAGAGCTTGTTATCGAAAATGTTGATTTTGATTCACTTATCCCGGGCGTACAGACAGGTAAATACGATTTCTCAATGGCAGGTATGACTGTTACTGATGAGCGTTTGGAACAGGTTGATTTTACACAGACATATGCAACAGGTATTCAGTCTGTAATCGTAAAAGAAGATTCACAGATAAAGAGCGTTGACGATTTGTTCGCAGAAGGAGCAAATAACAAAATCGGTGTTCAGCTTGCTACAACAGGTGATATTTACTGTACAGGTGATATCGAAGACGCAGGTCTTGGTTCAATCGAAAGATTTAACAAAGGTGCTGACGCTGTTATGGCTCTTACTTCAGGAAAAATCGACTGTGTTGTTATCGACAATGAGCCTGCAAAGGTTTTTGTTGCAAATAACGAAGGCTTGAAAATCCTTGATACAGAATATATTGAAGAAGATTATGCAGCTGCTGTATCAAAAGAAAATCCTGAATTGCTTGAAGCTATAAACACAGCTTTGGGAGAACTCATTGCAGACGGAACAGTTGCAAAAATTGTTGAAAAATATATTCCTGCAGAATAATTAAAAAACAAAAAATAAGGGCTGCCATACACAGCCCTTTTTTTGAAATTATAGGAGATAACAAAAATGCCCGAATGGATTTTAAAATTAGCCAGAGATTTCCATACTGCTTTTATAGCGGATAACAGATGGAAGTATCTTACAGAAGGTATACAAAACACACTTATTCTCACTTTCTTTGCGCTTATACTCGGAGTTGTGCTGGGAGTTGTTGTAGCTGCAGTGCGAGCAACCTTCGACAAGCAGTACAGTGTAATGAAAGGCGGAATAGGAAAAGTTCTTCTTTATATAGGAAATATTATATGTAAGGTTTATCTCACCGTTATAAGAGGAACTCCTGCTATGGTGCAGATACTTATTATATTCTTTATAATAATGGCAAGTTCGGATAATAAAATGCTTTGCGGTATTATCGCATTTGGTATAAATTCCGGCGCATATGTTGCAGAAATTATAAGAGGCGGAATAATGAGCATCGATGTAGGACAGACTGAGGCGGGGCGTTCGCTTGGCTTTAACTATGTGCAGACCATGTGGTATATTGTTATGCCGCAGACCTTTAAAAACATACTTCCGGCACTTGCAAATGAATTTATTGTTTTGCTTAAGGAGACAGCTATTGCGGGTTATGTTGGTGTTACTGATTTGACAAGAGGTGCAAATATTATAAGAGGTGTTACATATCAGAGCTTCTGGCCGCTTCTTGCGATTGCTGCGATATATCTTGTAATGGTAATGTTCTTTACCTGGCTTGTCGGAAAACTTGAGAGGAGGTTGAGAAGCGGTGAAAGATAATGCAATAATAAAATGCGAAAGTTTATGCAAATATTTTGGTGCTTCAATCCACGCTCTTGAAAATGTGAATGCCGAGATTAAAAAGGGAGAGGTTGTAGTTATCATCGGACCTTCCGGGTCGGGTAAATCTACTTTTTTGCGTTCCCTTAATTTGCTTGAACAGTTAACCTCAGGTAAGATTTTTTTTGAAGGAATTGACATAACGGACAAAAATGTGGATATAAATAAACATAGAAGGAAAATGGGAATGGTGTTTCAGCAGTTCAATCTGTTTCCGCATATGACTGTTTTGAAAAACCTTACCCTAGGACCTGTAAAGCTTCTTAAAATGTCAGAGGAGGAAGCTAAGCAGGAGGCTATTAAAAAGCTTGAGAGAGTTGGTCTTAAAGACAGGACAGACGCATATCCGTCACAGCTTTCGGGCGGACAGAAGCAAAGGGTTGCGATAGTCCGTGCGTTGTGCATGAATCCCGATGTAATGCTTTTTGATGAGCCTACAAGCGCACTTGATCCTGAAATGGTAGGAGAAGTTCTGGATGTTATGAAAGAGCTTGCCAATGAGGGAATGACAATGGTTGTTGTAACTCATGAAATGGGATTTGCAAAAGAAGTTGCAGACAGAGTAATCTTTATGGACGGCGGAATGATAATTGAAGAAGGCACGCCGAACGAGATTTTTGATAACCCAAAAAACGAAAGAACAAAATCTTTTTTAAATAAAGTTTTATAATATATTAATTTTTATCGAAAGGATGTATGATTATGCCGCTTAAAAAAATCAATGATGTCGGTGATATTACTATAATGGAAAAGGCTATTGAGGAAATAGCAGGCTATGCTGCAACACATTGTTACGGCGTAGTTGGAATGTGTGAGAAAAATCCTACCGAGGTTGTGAAGAAAATTTTCGGTGCAGATAAAAGCCTGAGACACGGTATAAAAGCAACAATAAAAGACGATGAAGTAACTATTGATATTCATATCCGTGTAAGCTATGGCGTTAATATTAAAGCAATAGGTGAAAATGTTAAGCAGGATATATCCTATGCTGTGACAAATATGACTAATGCAAAGATAAAAACTGTCAATGTTTTTGTTGATGATATTGTTGTCGTAAAATAAGGAGTAATACAGATGATTAATAAAATTGACGGTGCTATGCTTGCACAAATGATACAGGCAGCTAAGGTTGCTCTTTGTAACAAAAAAGATGAGCTTAATGCACTTAATGTTTTTCCTGTGCCTGACGGTGATACAGGAACAAATATGGCAATGACTTTTACTGCTGCAGCTAATGTTGCCGCAAATAATACTGAAACTGTAAGCAGCGTTCTTGACAGTGTATCAATGGCTGCATTAAGAGGCGCAAGAGGAAACTCAGGCGTTATTCTTTCTCAGCTTCTTCGCGGTATGGCAAAGGGCGTAAAGGGAAAGACTGAAATCGGTGTCGATGAGCTTGAACAGGCTTTCGCAATGGGAACAAAAACAGCTTACGCTGCAATTATGAAGCCGACGGAAGGCACAATCCTTACTGTATTCCGTCTTATGAGTGAGTATATCACAGAGCATAAGGGTGAATATGAAGATTTGTGCGTTATGTTTGAAGACGCAAAAAATGCAGCCTATGACGCTCTTTTGAAAACTCCTGAAATGCTTCCGAAGCTGAAGCAGGCAGGCGTTGTGGATTCCGGCGGTAAGGGCGTGTACTACATCATTTCCGGAATGGCTGAATATCTCAAAACCGGTGTGATTCCTGATGAAATTGAACAGACAGGCGAGGAAAAAGGAGTTCAGGAAAGAGAAGAGGATATCACCTTTACTTACTGTACTGAATTTCTTATTCAGAATAAAGACAGAAAGAAAAACGAGCTTGCAAAAAAATATGAGAATCTTGGTGACAGTATTGTTGTTGTTGCAGATGAGGATATTATAAAAGTTCATATCCATACAGACAATCCCGGTATTGTTATTTCGGAGGCTCTTAAAATAGGAAGTCTTATAAATATCAAAATAGACAATATGCGCTACCAGAACGAAATGCTGGATCTGAAAAACAAGGAAGCTGCAAATGAGCCTAAAGAAAGAGTTCCTTTCGCATTTGTCAGTGTTTCAACAGGTGAAGGCTTTAAAAATATTTATAACGAGCTCGGTATTGAGTATATAGTTTCGGGCGGACAGTCAATGAATCCGAGTGCTGAGGATATTTTGGAGGTTGCCAACAGAACTAACGCAGATGTTGTTTATGTTTTTCCGAATAATAAAAATATCATTCTTGCTTCTCAGCAGGCAAGCGAGCTTTATGAAGGAAAGATGGTAGTCGTTCCTACAACAAGTCTGGCAGATGTATTTCCTTGTATGGTAAGCTTTGACGAAACTAAGACTGCTGACGAAAACCTTGCTTCTATGATTGAAGTGCTTTCAAATGTTAAAAACGGTCAGGTAACATATGCTGTAAGAGATTCCGTATTCGATGATGTTGAAATCAAGGAAGGCGAAATTATGGGGCTTTGCGGTAGCAATATCGTTACAAAAGGCAAAAATATAAACAAGGTAACACAGACTCTTATTTCAAAGCTCATTGACGATAACAGTCAGATGGTTACTGTTTATGCAGGTAAGGACATTTCTTCAGAGGTTATGGATGAGCTTGAAGCTGCTTGCACAAAAAAACATAAGAATATAGATTTTGCATTTTACAGAGGCGATCAGCCCGTGTATTATTATCTTGTTTCTGTTGAATAATTATGGAGCTTTGGGAAATATCTTTAAATAAAATAAAAGGTATATCGGAAAAAAGGGAAAGATGCCTGAACAAATTGGGTATCCTTTCCCTTTCAGATATGCTTGCATTTTATCCTAAAAGCTATGAAAACAGGACGGTACTGAAAAAGATAAGCGAGCTTATAAACGGAGAGTGCGTAAGCATAAGGGCAAAGGTTATGTCAGTTGAAAAAAAGCGCATCAATCCTAAGCTCAGCGTTACAAATATTTCGGTATGTGATGATACAGGTGCTTTGCGGCTTGTTTTTTTTAACAGGGAATATGCGTTATCAACTATAAAAACAAATGAAGAATATACTTTTTTCGGGACGATTTCGTTTGAATACGGAAATCTTGTTATGAAACAGCCGGAGTTTGTGAGAGCAAATGTTACTTCTTTTTCAGACTCGCTTCTGCCATGTTATCCGCTTACTCAGGGGCTTACTCAGAATATAATGCGCACCATTATGAAAAATGCACTTGACGCAGCCTCGGAATATATAGAGGAAACGCTTCCGTTTGAATTAAGACAAAAGTATCAGTTATCAGAAAAACTGTATGCTCTTAAAAATATACATTTCCCGAAAAATGAAAATTCCTTGAAAAGTGCTTCTGAAAGAATTGCTTTTGAGGAAATTTTCTATCTTATTTTAGGACTTCGCTTGATAAAAGCAAATCAACAAAGCTGTAGCGGACCGCATTTTAAAAACTATAAGATAGTTGAAGAATTTGCACAGAAGCTTCCTTTTGAGCTTACGGACGCACAGAAAAAAGTAGTACGCGATATATGTAAGGATTTAAAAGCGAAAAAGCGTGTGAACAGACTTATTCAGGGCGATGTGGGAAGCGGAAAAACTGTTGTTGCCGCAATGGTAATGCTGATTTGTGTATCAAACGGCTATCAGGCAGCGCTTATGGCTCCGACAGAAATTTTAGCAAGACAGCATTATGAGGAGCTTAAAAAATATTTTGAGCTTTTCGGCTACAAGACAACACTTCTTGTTTCTGACCTTAACAAAAAGGAACGGACGGAAGCATTATCGGATATTGAGAGCGGAGAAGCACAGATTATAATCGGTACGAACGCACTTGTGTTCGATAAAGCCAAATTTAATAAGCTTGGACTATGTGTTATAGATGAACAGCACCGATTCGGTGTAAATCACAGAAAGAGATTGGCTGAAAAGGGTGAAGAGGTACATACGGTCCTTATGACTGCAACACCTATTCCGAGAACACTTGCTCTTATTGTGTATGGCGATATGGATGTTTCCGTTATATCACAAATGCCTTCGGGAAGGTTAAAGGTTATAACAAGGATAGCGGATGAAAAACAGCGTGATGAGGTTTATCGTTTTATGATAACTGAGCTGAAAAGGGGTCACAAGGCATTTGTTGTATGTCCGCTTGTTGAAGAAAGTGAAAAGCTTGATGTTGAAAATGCCGTAGAGCTTCACCAAAAGCTTAAGGACGTTGTTCTGAGCGAATTTTCTGTCGGATTGTTGCACGGAAGAATGAAAGGCAGCGAAAAAGACAGAGTTATGGAGGACTTTGCAACAGGAAAATATAATGTGCTTGTTTCAACTACTGTTATAGAGGTAGGAATAAACATTCCCGAAGCAACTGTTATGATAATTGAAAATGCCGACCGTTTCGGGCTTGCGTGCTTACATCAGCTTCGCGGAAGAGTAGGACGGTCACACAGACAGTCGTATTGTTTTTTAACTGCTGAAAACAAATCAAATGTTAAAAGACTTAAAATTATGGAGAAAACAAATGATGGCTTTGAGATAAGCGAGGCAGATTTGAAAAACAGAGGACCGGGGGATTTCTTCGGAACGCGTCAAAGCGGCGAATTAAATATAAATTTACAGAGAATTTCTTATGATATGCGAACTGTTTCAAAAGCAAAGGACTGTGCAGTCTTTATTTCAGAGGACGATCCTCAGCTTTTGAAAATTGAAAACAAGAATATAAAAAAACAAGTTAAGCGTATGTTTTCTGATTCGGGAACTACGATGTGAAGGTAAATGGGGTGAAAAACGGTGTTTGACAATATAAGAGCGGATGTGGCAGCTGTTATGGAAAGGGATCCGGCTGCGAAAAATATTTTTGAAGTATTTTTTCTGTATCCCGGAGTGCGTGCACTCAGAATGCACAGACGCGCCCATTTCTTCTGGAAATGTAAGCTTAATTTTATAGCTAAGGCAATCGCATTTTCTGCAAGGAAAAAAACAGGTATAGAGATACACCCCGGCGCCAAAATCGGAAAAGGTGTTGTGATTGATCATGGTATGGGTGTTGTTATCGGTGAAACTGCTGTTGTGGGAGACGGCTGTACCATATATCAGAATGTTACTCTTGGAGGAACAGGAAAAGATAAAGGGAAAAGACACCCGACAATAGGAAACAATGTTATGATTGGTGCCGGTGCAAAGGTTTTAGGACCGTTTACTGTTGGCGACCATTCCAAAATTGCCGCTAATTCAGTTGTATTGTCGGAGGTGCCGCCAAACTCAACCTGCGTCGGAGCGCCTGCGAGAGTTGTTAAGATAAATGATAAAAGAGTACAGGATAAAAACTGGGAGCTTGACCAGACGCATATACCGGATCCTGTTGCACAGGAGCTTTGTAAGATGATGATTCGTCTTGATAAGCTTGAGAAAGAAATGAAGGGAGACTGATATATATGAAAATATTTAATACTTTAACAATGAAAAAAGAGGATTTTAAGCCGATAGAAGAAAACAAGGTTAAAATATATGCCTGCGGTCCAACTGTTTATGATTATTTTCATCTTGGAAACGCCCGTCCGTTTATAATATTTGATACCTTGAGAAGATATTTTGAATACAGAGGCTACGATGTAACTTTTGTTCAGAACTTTACAGATATAGACGATAAAATGATTAACCGTGCCAATAAAGAAGGCATAACGGTTAAAGAGCTTGCGGACAGATTTATAAAAGAGTATTATGAGGACGCTAAAGGTCTTAATGTAAGAGAGGCTTCCGTTCATCCCAGAGCAACCGATGTTGTTGAAGAAATTATCAAAATGTGTCAGACGCTTATTGAAAAAGGCTTTGCATACGAATCAAACGGAGATGTTTATTTCTCAACAAAGAAATTTAAGGATTACGGAAAGCTTTCACATCAGCCCCTTGAGGATTTGGAGGCAGGCGCAAGAATAGATGTGACTGACCTAAAAAAAGACCCGATGGATTTTGCTGTATGGAAAAGCAAAAAGGAAGGCGAGCCTTCGTGGCAGTCTCCGTGGGGAGAAGGCAGACCGGGCTGGCATATTGAATGTAGCGCTATGGTAAATAAATACTTAGGTAAGACAATAGATATCCATTGCGGCGGCAAGGACCTTGCATTCCCGCACCACGAGAATGAAATTGCACAGTCCGAAAGCTACAAC
>CAZHZL010000026.1:0-32896 GCA_964537245.1 uncultured Oscillospiraceae bacterium | reverse complement strand
TTTTACTTTGATACTCATTATAAAATTCCTCCATTTTACATTTATAACATCAATTAATTATACCATATATTTTCAAAAAAGCAAGTGTTTTTTGAAAATTATCTGCAATTTATTTATTTTTTTCAAATATTCACAAAAAAACCGCTGTGACAAACATTTTTTTCAACATTCACCACAACAGTTCTTATGCTTAAAGCTTCGCTCTTATAATTTTTCCGCTTGTAGTTTTAGGAAGTTCATCTCTGAATACAACAATTCTCGGATATTTATACGGAGCAGTATGCTGTTTTACATAATTCTGAATTTCTTTTTTGAGTTCTTCAGACGGGTCTGTTCCCTTTGTAAGAACAATACTTGCTTTAACAACCTGTCCTCTTATTTCATCTGGTGCAGCAGATACTCCACATTCAAGTACATAAGGAAGCTCCATAATAACATTTTCGATTTCAAAAGGTCCGATACGGTATCCCGATGATTTGATAACATCGTCCACTCTGCCAACATACCAGAAAAATCCGTCTTCGTCACGCGTAGCAACATCACCTGTATGGTACATTCCGTCATGCCATGCTTCTTTTGTCTTTTCTTCATCAAGATAATAGCCTGTGAAAAGTCCGCAAGGAACTCTCTTATCCGTTCTGATGACAATTTCACCGCTTTTACCAACGCCCACGCTCTTTCCGTCTGCGTCAACAAGGTCAACCTCATAGCCCTGTACCGGCTTGCCCATAGAGCCGATTTTATGATTACTTCCAAACAAATTACCGATAAGAAGCGTTGTTTCAGACTGACCGAAGCCTTCTATAATTTCAAGGCCCGTAAGACGCTTGAACTGATTAAACACTTCCGGGTTAAGCGCTTCGCCTGCCGTTGTGGCATGCTCAACGGAAGAAAGGTCATATTTTGAAATATCTTCTTTTATAAGCATTCTGTACATTGTAGGCGGTGCACAGAAGGTTGTGATATTATGTTCTTTAAAGAGAGGCAGAATATCTGCGGCGCTGAAACGGTCGAAATCGTATACAAATGTTGCCGCTTCACACATCCACTGTCCGTAAAGCTTACCCCATGATGATTTAGCCCAGCCCGTATCGGAAATTGTGAAGTGAAGTCCGTCAGGGTTTACGCAATGCCAGTAGTTAGCTGTAACAAAATGTCCCAACGGGTATTTAAAGCTGTGTGCCGCAATTTTCGGATAGCCGGTTGTTCCCGAAGTAAAGAACATGAGCATAAGGTCATTGCCACACGGAGTTTCGTCCGTTCTGTCAAATACATCGTTGAATAATGTATATTCGCCATTAAAATTCTTCCAACCGTCACGATCCTGTCCTACAATTATTTTCGTTTGAAGTGTCGGAGAATCCTTCTGAGCGAGCTCTATCTGAACAGGAACACCGTCATCGGCAGTTGCAACAACAGCACTTATGCCTGCGGCATTGAATCTGTATGAAAAATCGTGTTCCTGAAGCTGATTTGTTGCAGGAATCGCTATTGCACCGATTTTATGAAGCGCAAGAATAGAGAACCAGAACTGATAATGGCGTTTTAAAACGAGCATTACCCTGTCGCCCTTTTTTATACCGAGAGAAGTAAAATAATTTGCAACTCTGTTAGATTCTTTTCTCATATCATCAAATGTAAATCTTCTGACATTTTTATTGACATCTATATGAAGCATTGCAAGCTTTTCAGGTCGTCTTTCTGCCAGACCGTCAACAATATCATAAGCAAAATTAAACTTATCTTCATTTTCAAATGTGAGAGATAAAAGTGCGCCTCTCTCATCTTCTTTCGGATGAATAAAGTTGTGGTAAATTCTCTTATAAGGTTTATGCGTTTTAGTAACCTTTGAGCCGGTAACCTTTGTTATATCTGAAACAGCCTCACCGCTTGTTCCCGAAAGGACTATCGCATAGAATTCACAGTCTTCTCCGTCAAGAGCAATCATACCGTGAGGAGTTGAACTGTCATAATAAATGCTGTCGCCTGCATGAAGTATTTCCTTATGAGAGCCTATCTGCACCTTCAAAGTACCTTTTATTACAAGGTCACATTCCTGACCTTCGTGAGTTGTAAGCTCAATATCCTTATGTAAAGCTTCTTCACTGTAAGCGCATTTTACATAAAGCGGCTCAGCAACACGCTTCTTAAAAGAAGATGCAAGGTTATAGTATGTCATACCATGCGCCTGCTCAATTCTCTGGCCTTCTCCGTTTCTTGTAACGGTGTAGGATTTCAAAGTAGGGCTGACACCCTCTATAATATCTGTTACATCAACCTGAAATGCAAGAGCGCAACGGTATATAAACGCAAAGCTCAAATCGTGCTGTCCTCTTTCGCAGGCTAAGTATTCTTCTTTGGAAACATCAGTAAGCTTCGCCATTGTCTCAGCAGAAATTCCCATAATTTCTCTGAGTTCTTTAATTCTTTTCGCCATTTCCATAATTTTCAGATCCAAGCCGGTAAAATTCTTTTCCATTTTTAAAAATCCCCTTTCTGAAATTCAGTTCCTATACATTAAAAAACTCGTCTCAAAGAGTTTTTTGTATCTTTGAGACGAGTTATACAATCGTTATAATAACCCGCGGTACCACTCAAATTGTGCTTTTCTAAAAAAGCACCCCTTCAGACTCTGACAAGCCCTATGCACTAACGCAGCCTACGCGAAAAGGTTCTACTTGCTTTTAAAAAGCTTTCTTCCTTCCAACTCAGGAGCTACAAACATCAGTCTCAGCTTTCTTGGCTCGCACCATCCGCCAATTCTCTCCAAAGCCTCCTCTGAAGCCCTCTCCGTCAATGTTTTTATATTTATTCCTGTTAATATTAACACATATTTCGTTTTTTGTCAATAGTTTTTTACAAAAATACAGAAAAAAATAAAGCAATATACTGTTATAAAACTGCAATTTTCTCTATTGACGAAGCTTAATAAAATATGTATAATAAAACTACACACAAAAATACAATTGGAGATGATAAAAATGAAATTGGCTGTAAGCTCATACAGCTTTGAAAGCTTAAAGCAAAAAGAAGGAATGACGCAGCTTGACTGTGTAAAAAAAGCAAAAGAAATGGGATTTTCGGGAATAGAGATTGTTGAAATATGTCCGCATGACAACTCCTCAAAAACAGATTATGCAAAAAAAATAAGAGAACAGGCAGACATCTGCGAAATCGAAATTTCAAATTTCTGTATCGGAGCAAATTTCTTAAAAAAGGATTTAAAAGACGAAATAAAAACAGTAATGGAAAATGTTGAATATGCAAATATTCTGGGCGTTAAAAACATGCGCCACGATATAGCAAATATCACAGACGAATATATTCCTTTTTCAAAAGCATTACCTGTAATTGCAAAAGCAACAAGAGAGGTTACTCAATACGCAAAAACCTTCGGAATTAAAACTTGCAGCGAAAACCACGGCTTTTACTGTCAGGACAGCGAAAGAGTTGAAGCAGTTATCAATGCAGTTGATGATGAAAATTACAGATGGCTCGGAGATATGGGAAATTTCCTTTGTGCTGACGAAGACCCTGCTACAGCATTCTCAAAATTAGCACCATACGCAATCTATGTTCATGCTAAAGATTTTATATACAAAAAAGCTACTGCGCCGAATCCGGGTGAAATGTTCTTTATGACAAGAGGCGGTAACTATCTTAAAGGTACAATTGTCGGTCATGGCGATGTTCCTGTAAAAAACTGTATAAACGCACTAAAAAGAGTCGGCTATGACGGCTATATTTCAATTGAATTTGAAGGTCCTGAATATGCACTCGACGCTATACGCATAGGAAAAGAAAACTTAGAAAGATATTTACAGGATTAAAAAAATAGCAAAACCGTTGCGAACAAGCAACGGTTTTGCTATTTTTTATATTTTTTTTACTTTCAGATTGACTTTTTTATCTGTTTGTTGTATAATAAAAAAAGTATGTAAAATAAATGAGGTTATATAAATGAAAATATTTAAAAAAATAAAAGACTTGGCAGTTTGCCGATTTAACAGAATAAAAGAAAGTAACCTTAATATAGCAGGTTTTTTTCTCTGTCCGCTGATACTTTTTTTTGCACTTGAAATAATCCATCTTTCATATGGCTGGAGTATTGTTAATTTCCTTAAGGGCGGTCATCTTCTGTTCAAAGCGGCCGTTTCATATGTATTTTTACTTGCCGTTGAAGCAGGTCTTCTTGTTATTATTCCGAAGCTGTGGATTGTAAATCTGATTATGTGTTCAGTTTTTTACACCATGGGACTGGCAAACGATATCATATGCACTCTTACCGGAGACCCGCTTTTGCCTACGGATTTTTTACTTCTCGGAAGTATCGGAAATATAGTCGGATTTGCCGAAATTACTATTTTAAGATCGCATATTATTTCATTTGTAATTTGTGCAGCTTCGGTTATTACATTTTTTCTTCTATCAAAAAGGAAGAAAAAAGCAGGCAAAAAAATTATTTTAAAGCTTCCGACAAGGATTTCTCTTATTGCGATTGGACTTGTATTTTGTATTTTTACAATACATCTGGTTTGCATAGACGATGAATTCAGATACACCGTTATGGCAGAAAAAAATGTTCAGATAGCGGCTTTCAACCCAAAATCCGACTATATGGCAAATGGCTTTGTGTTGACATTTTTTCCGCGTATAGGAAATATATTCATGGATAAACCGAGTAACTATTCAAAAAACACAATGCTTGAATTAAAAGAAGAGTATGAAAGCAAGGAAGTATCTTCTGAAATCTCAGCAGAAAAAACTGTTAAGCCGAATATAATCGCTATCCAAAATGAAGCATGGTGGGATTCTTCTCTTATTCCGAATGCAACCTTCTCTCAGGACCCGCTTATTCATACAAGAAAAATTATGGCAGAAGGAAAAGGCGGATTTTTGGTATCCCCTGTATATGCAGGTGGAACATGTATGCCGGAGTTTGAGTTTTTAACAGGCTTCACAACAAGATATCTGCCTATGGGAGTATATCCTTATATACAATCAATCACATCGCCTACTCCGTCACTCGCGTCAGTATGCCTTGAAAATGGATATGACACCGTCGCATACCACCCGTACCATGAAAACTTCTATGGAAGAAACAAAGCATATCCTCTTATGGGATTTGAAGATTTCATTGGTGTTGACGACCTTGTTGAGCCCGAATACAGAGGCTGGTATATTTCCGATATGCAAATGACAAACGATATTATAAAGCTTTATGAAGAAAAAGAAAACGAGCGAATATTTGTTTTCGGACTCAGCATGCAAAACCACGGTGATTATGCCAAAAAAAGATACGAAGAGTATGATATAGAAGTAAATTCAGACGCAATAAACGAAACAGATTTACAGGGACTCAGAGATTTTACGCAAGGAGTACACGATTCTGATTTAGCACTAAAAGCTCTTGTAGACTATTTCAGAGAAGCAGACGAGCCTACTCTTATAATTATGTACGGTGATCATTTGCCGCTTCTCGGAACGGAAGGCAGTACCTATCAAGACGGAGGCTTTGTTGAGAAAAAAGGCTCATTTAATTACACAGAATTTGAACAGCTATACAAAACTCCGTATGTAGTATGGGCAAACTATGATATTTCATCATACGATTTTCCTTCCGAAATAAGCGCAGGAAATCTCGGAGTTAAGGTTGCACAGATGGCAAATCTTGAAAATATCCCGTGGTACTACACATTTTTAGAAGAATTTTATTCAAAATATCCTGTTTATGAAAATTCAGCAATAAAGAATACAAAAATGGAAACAATAAAAGATATAAGCAAGGAAGATAAGCCTTTACAGAGAAAATTTGAGCTGATAGAATTTGATATAATAAACGGTAAACAATACAGTAAGTAACAAAGACATTAAAAACGGAATGGCAAAATCACACCATTCCGTTTTTTTTATTTCTCTTTTATATGTATATCCATCTGAGGATACGGGATTGAAATATTATTTTTATCAAATTCCTGTTTTACCTTCTCTGTAATATCAAAATTAACCGTCCAGTAATCAGGAGTATTACACCATACTCTTACAACAAAGCTTACAGCAGAATCACCATATTTTGATAGATGTACCTCAGGTGCAGGTATGTCTAAGGTGAGCGGATGAGTTGTCGCAATATCAGTAAGGATTTTCTTTACTGTTTCAAGATTATCATCATAACCGCAGGTAAATTCAAAATCAACTCTTCTTGTTGATTTTGCGTTTGCATTTTCAATAGTCTGATTTGAAATTGCAGCATTGGGAACAACTATTCTTCTGTTGTCTGCAGTTATAATCTTTGTATAGAAAATTCCGATTTCCTCAACAGTTCCGCTTATTCCGTTAGATGTGATAAAATCACCAACATTATACGGCTTAAAAATAAGAACTATAATTCCGCCTGCAATATTCGACAAGCTTCCCTGAAGAGCAAGACCAATTGCAACACCGGCTGAGCCGAGGACTGTGATAACAGATGTCATAGGAAAACCTAAAATTGCAATAACACTTATAACAACAAACACCTTAAGCGCTATTGATGTAAAGCTTGTTAAAAATGTTCTTACGCCATCGTCCATATGAGAAAGTGCTTTTGATTTTTTCATGGCTTTGACAACTGTTTTTGTGATTTTAAAGCCAACTACAAGAACAACAATCGCAGCAACTATTTTTATTGCATATGTTGTTGCAAAGCTTATAAGAGCGCTTGAAAGCATTGAAAATATCATTTCAATATTATTCATTTTTTGTTACCTCTTTTTATTAATAAATATCCTCAAGGTCAACTACCGTAACATGCTCGTCTGCTTCTAAGACAGTTTCTGTCTTTTTAAGGTCATCTGTTTTGAATACCATAAGAGCTTTGCCTTCTTTTTTGCCGACAAATGCATACATATATTCAATTGTGATATCATTTTTTGTAAGTGTAGACAACACTTCAGAAAGTCCGCCGGGAGTATCGTCAATTGCAAGCGCAATAACATCTGTACATTTAACCGTAACTCCATGCTCCTTTAAAGCTATAAGCGCAAGCTCCGGTTTATCAACGATTATTCTGAGTATACCAAAATCAGTCGTATCAGCTATTGAAAGGGCGCTTATATCAATGTTGTTTTTTCCAAGAGTATCTATAATATTCGCCAGTCTTCCGACTTTATTTTCAACAAAAATTGAAATCTGTTTTATTAACATAACATAACCCTCCTGTTATATAAGCTTTCTGTTATCTATAACTCTTTTTGCCTTGCCTTCACTTCTTGTAATAGACTTCGGATTTACAAGATGTACCTTTGCACCTATTCCAAGAGTGCTGCGGAGCTTCTCAACAATCTGTCTTTCAACCTTTTCGATTGACTTAACATCATCGGAGAACATGCTTTCACTCATCTCAACATTAACATCAAGAGTATCGGTATTGTCAACTCTGTCAACAATAATCTGATAGTTTGGAGTGATTGAGTCTCCGCTTACTTTAAGAAGAACTTCTTCAATCTGTGACGGGAATACATTTACTCCTCTTATTATAAGCATATCATCTGTTCTTCCTGCCGGTTTTTTCATTCTTACATGAGTTCTTCCACATTTACACGGTGTATAATCAAGCTTACAAAGGTCTCTTGTACGATAACGAATAAGTGGCTGTCCTTCCTTTGTAATAGTTGTGAACACAAGTTCTCCGAATTCACCCTCAGGTAAAACCTCACCTGTGTCCGGGTCAATAATTTCAGCAATACACATATCCTCACAAACATGCATTCCTGCCTGCTCACTACATTCATATGAAACTCCCGGTCCCATAATTTCTGTAAGACCGTAAACATCATATGCTTTAAGTCCTAACCCTTCTTCAATCTGATGTCTCATATCTTCAGTCCATGGCTCTGCACCGAAAATTCCTGCCTGCAGCTTAAGCTGGTCTTTTACGCCCATTTCCTTAACGGATTCAGCAAGATACATAGCATAGGAAGGTGTACAGCAAAGGTGTGTTGTTCCCAAATCACACATAAAGCGTATCTGTCTTTCAGTATTACCCGAAGATGTAGGAATAACCATTGCACCGATTTTTTCAGCACCACCATGTGCGCCCAAGCCACCTGTAAAAAGTCCGTAACCGTATGAAACCTGAACGATAGAATTTTCATCACCACCTGTTGCAGCAATCTGTCTTGCCATAGCTTCTGCCCACATATCAAGGTCGTTTCTTGTGTAGCCTGCAACGATCTGTTTACCTGTTGTTCCTGATGAAGCATGGATTCTCACGATGTCTTTTTTCGGCACTGCAAGAAGATCAAACGGATAATAATCTCTTAAATCCTGTTTTGTTGTAAACGGAAGCTTCGCCAAGTCCTTAAGCTCCTTTATATCCTCAGGCTTAACTCCCTTTTTATCCATTCTTTCTTTGAACATAGGTACATTTTCGTAAACTCTTTTTACCTGCCACTGCAGTTTTTCAAGCTGATGCTTTTTTATAGACTCACGGTCCATACATTCAACAGCTTCATTAAAAATTGCCATTTTCGTTTTCCTCCTTTTTTATGCGTTTTTATAACCTAAAACAAACGCTTTTTTATTTATTTCCAGAAATTTTTCGGGAACTGTGCTTTCAATCGCCGCAATCCATTTTTCATATTCAATTTCTGAATTTTTTGCAAGCATTCCGATTAAAACTACATTAACAGCCTTAATATTACCTGCTTCTTTTGCAAACTTCAGCGCGTCAACAGCAAGAACATCAACCTTTCCCGAAAGCTTTTCCTTAATTTCGGTCGGATATTTCATTGCACCTGTTATAACAGGCATCGGGTCTATCTCCTGTGCATTTACAATAAGCTTTCCGCCTTTTTTCAGATACGGAAGCGCTCTGTATGCCTCCAGCATTTCAAAGGCTAAAATTATATCCGCCTCACCCTTGTCTATAATAGGTGAATAAACCTTATCGCCATATTTTACATAAGTTACAACGCTTCCACCCCTTTGGCTCATTCCGTGAACCTCAGAAAGCTTAACATCGTAGCCTTCCTTTATAATTGTATTACCCAAAATTCTGCTGGCAAGAAGCGTTCCCTGTCCGCCAACGCCAACTATCATAATATTTCTGCTCATTACGCTTCCTCCTTTTCTATCGCACCAAAAGGACAAAGATTTACACAAAGTCCGCAACCGTTACATTGAGTTATATCAATCTCAACGCGGTCATTCTTCCACGATATAGCAGGACATCCAAGCTTTAAACAAAGCTTACATTTTTTGCAGTTATCACCAATTTTGCAATGACCTGTATATTTAACAGTCTTAAGAAGAGCGCAAGGTCTCTGGGCAATAATAACAGACGGCTCTTCGCGGTTTACTTCTTCTTTAACAACCTTTTCAAAGTTTTTAAGGTCAAACGGGTCTGCCACAACAACATGCTCTATACCTATTGACTTACAAAGAGCAACGAGATTAACCTGCTTTGTTTCTTCTTTTCTGATTGTATATCCTGTTGTAGGGTTATCCTGGTGACCTGTCATGCCTGTAATGGAGTTATCAAGAATAATAACAGTGTTATTTCCTTTGTTGTACACAATGTCAACAAGCCCTGTTATACCCGAATGCATGAAGGTTGAATCTCCGATAACAGAAACAAGCTTTTTGTTAAATTCTTCGCCTCTTGCCTTAGCCATACCGAGAGCCGCACTTACAGACGCCCCCATACAAATTGTTGTATCAACGCTCTGAAGCGGTGCAACTGCTCCAAGAGTATAACACCCTATATCTCCGCTTACAACAAGTCCAAGCTTTTTAAGAACATAGAATGTTCCTCTGTGCGGACAGCCTGCACACATTACAGGCGGACGAACAGGAATCTGTTCGTCAACAGTATCAAACTGCGGTCCTTCTTCTCCCAGAACTGCTTTTTTTATCATAGCAGGCGTATATTCACCGAGAAGTGTAAACTTTTCTTTCCCGATAACCTTAACGCCAAGCGCTTTTACATATTCCTCCAAAAAAGGATCAAGCTCTTCAATAATATAAACCTCATCGTTATTTTTGCAGAAATCCTCAATAAGCTTTTTCGGAAGCGGATAAACCATACCAAGCTTTAAGAAATTAGCCTTGTCTCCAAGAGCCTCTTTAGCATACATATATGAAATTCCCGCTGTGATAATACCGATTTTCGCATTATTGTTTTCAACTGTATTAAAATCACAGTTTTCCGCATATTCCGAAAGCTTTGCTGTTCTTTCTTCAACAAAAACATGTCTTTTTATAGCGTTTGCAGGCATCATAACATTTTTTGCAATATTCTTTTCATACGGTTTAAGCTCTATATTTTCTTTTTCGTTTATTTCAACAAGACTCTGTGAATGTGAAACTCTTGTTGACAAACGGATAAAAACAGGTGTGTCAAACTCTTCACTTAAATCAAACGCCTTTTTTGTAAATTCCTTACATTCCTGCGAATCGGCAGGCTCAAGCATAGGAATTTTTGAAGCCTTCGCGTAATGACGGGAGTCCTGTTCATTCTGTGACGAATGCATTCCCGGGTCATCAGCAACACAGAAAACAAGTCCACCGTTTGCTCCGATATAGCTTACTGTAAACACAGGGTCAGCCATAACATTAAGACCAACATGCTTCATACAGGACATACTTCTTGCCCCCGCAATTGAAGCGCCGATTGCAACCTCCGCCGCAACCTTTTCATTTGGCGCCCATTCTGCATATATATCATCATATTTAACTATATTTTCGGTAATTTCCGTACTCGGAGTACCAGGATATGAGGAAACAACTCTCACACCCGCTTCATAAGCACCCCTTGCAACAGCGGCATTACCAAGCATCAATTGCTTCATAACATTTTTCCTTTCTAATTTATCTGCTGTGCAACAAGGCTGTCGCCACAGTAGATTTTTCTTAACTTCGGTTTTTCAATCTTACCGGTGGGATTTCTCGGAACTTCCGCAAATATTACCTTATGCGGACGCTTGTAACGAGGTAAATCCAGACAGAAATCTGTGATTTCTTCCTCTGTAAGCTCCATATCCGGCTTTGCTTCTATAATTGCGGCGGCAATTTCACCAAGTCGTTTGTCAGGAAGACCGATAACCGCAACATCTTTTATTTTATCATGCTTTCTCAAGAAGTCCTCAATCTGAACAGGATACAGGTTTTCACCGCCGGAGATGATAACATCTTTCTTTCTGTCAACAAGATAGATAAATCCGTCCTCATCTTCCTGAGCCATATCGCCTGTAAACAACCAGCCGTCCTTCAAAACTTCGTTTGTTGCCTTTTCATCGTTGAAGTAACAAAGCATTACGCCGGGACCTTTAACAGCAAGTTCTCCGACATCCCCCTTTTTAACTTCATTTTTATTTTCATCAACAATCTTTACTTCCCAGCCAAAGCCTGCTTTACCGATTGCGCCAACCTTGTGAATATTTTCAACGCCAAGATGAACGCAGCCCGGTCCGATTGATTCTGAAAGTCCGTAGTTTGTATCATACGCATGACTAGGGAATTTTTCTTTCCAGCGTTTGATAAGGCTCGGCGGTACAGGCTGAGCACCTATATGCATAAGTCTCCACTGAGAAAGCTCATATTCAGACAAATCAATTTCGCCTCTGTCTATTGCGTCCAATATATCCTGCGCCCACGGCACCAAAAGCCAAACAATAGAGCATTTTTCCTGTGATACAACATCTAAAATCCACTTAGGCTTAATCCCTTTTAACAAAACAGCCTTTCCACCAACTAAGAAGCTTCCAAACCAGTGCATTTTAGCACCTGTATGATAAAGCGGCGGTATACAAAGGAACACATCGTCCTTTGTCTGTGAATGATGGTTCTGCTCTGTCATTGCGGCATGCATAAGACTTCTGTGCGCATGGATAATAGCTTTAGGAAAGCCTGTTGTACCCGATGAAAAGTATATTGCCGCTTCATCATCGTCAGTAAGCTTTATATCAGGGTCCTTTGAAGAACAATATGTAACGAGCTTGTCATAGCTCTGTGCAAAGGTAGGGCAGTCGTTTCCGACATAAATCCAGTCCTTTACCTTTGGTATACGTCCGAATATTTCTTCCACACGACCTGTAAACTCAGGACCGAAAACAATAGTGTCGGACTCCGAAAGCTTAAGGCAGTATTTTATTTCTTCCGCTGTGTATCTGTAATTAAGCGGAACAGCCAACGCTCCTGTTTTTAATATACCGAAATAAACAGGGAGCCACTCAAGGCAGTTCATAAGAAGAATTGCAACCTTATCGCCTTTTTTTATTCCCTTTGTAAGAAGGAGATTCGCAAAACGGTTTGCCTTTTTATTAAATTCACTCCAGGTTATTTCAGTTCTGTAAGCCTCGTGAGGACTTGACTCAATAAGAGAATATTCTCTCCATGTAAGCTGAGACTGCTCCTCTAATTTTGGGTTTATCTCAACCAAGCTGACATCATTCGGATAAAAATCCGCATTTTTCTTTAAAATTTCCGTAATAGGCATTTTTCTTTTTTCCTTTCAAATTTTTTAAAACTAAAAAAATCCTCCGTTTTAAAGCATAAGAAACAATCCTTAAAGGACAACTTATGTATTAAAACAGAGGACGAAATTTTTCTTTCCGCGGTACCACCTCTATTGCAAAATGCATCACTGCATAATGCCGCTTATCAGGTACTCGTTTTTTAAAAAAACGGTTATACCATAGTGCTGTTACGGGCACACCCGATGCAGCCTACTTAAATTTTTAAAATTTTTTCGGTGCACAGCTCACGGAATGTATTCAAAAAAAGTATGTTTTCTGTCTTGCAGCAACCGACAGCTCTCTAAAAAACACATTCTTTTTTCTACTTGTTTCCGGTCATAGCCTTTAACATTATAATTCTATCATTTATATAAAAAAAAGTCAATAGTTTTTTTGATTTTAATAATTTTTGTTATTTGAATTAACATCAACTGCAAAATTTATGATTATATTTATTATATCATATATCTCAGCCTTTTGCAAGTTTTTTCCTTAAATACTTAAAATCCGTTGATATAATAGAATATGTTCATAGCTTAAAGCCATGGATAAAGAGAAATATAAAAAATGAGCAGGTGATTTTCCTGCTCATTTTTTGGTCTTATTTCACTTTTGTAAGTAAGCTCTTTCCTGTAAACTGCATGTCTCCGAATAAACCGTCAACCAATAATTTTATTGTTTCCTTTGTAGGTGATGTATTCATTTCAATAAATGTCGGATCTTCAGGAAAATATTCCGAAGCAAAATACGGTGAACCGTAGTTTACAATGATTTTCTTTGATTTGTCAAAGAGATGTGATGTCCAGATATGCATATGCGGTTCGCTCCACTCTGCAACAAAGAACGCATTTAAGTTAAATATAACAAGGTCATACTGTGACTGAAGTGCGTCAACATCTGACTGCCATGCAACACGGGAAGGAACATCATATATATCTCTCTTAACTTCAGCAATAACTCCTCTTTTTTCAAGCTCTTCTTTTAAGAGGTTTGATGATTTTGCATCTTCATCTGTTGAGTCAACGATAAGAATTTTCTTATATTTGTCAGCGCTTATCGGTAGAAGTCCGATATTGTTTCTCAACATACACATACCGTGTTTTGCAATTTCAAGATTTGTTTCATCAACAAATTTTGCGTCCGGCTCGTCATATGATTTTTCTGCCAATGCTTTGTTTCTGAAGTTTTCCATTTTTTCAATTCTTGCAAGCGCGTCGTCAAGTCTTGACATAGGGATTTCACCGTCAAGAATTGCTTTTTCGATTGCTTCCGCAGCTTCAACAGGAGGCCATAAGAGTAGGTCGGCACCTGCCTTAAAGGCCTGAACTGTTTCCTTAACTAAATCGCCTGTTGCCATACCACCCATGATAAGTGCGTCTGTAACTACTGCACCCTCGAAGCCAAGCTCACCTTTAAGAAGGTCTGTTGTAAGCTTTTTGGAGTATGTTGCGATAGGATAAAAACCGTCTGTAAATTCGTTGTCATATGATTTCAAGGAAACATGTGTTGTCATAACAGACATAACACCTTCTTTGAACATTTCTTTATATGTATAACCGTAGGTTTTCATCCATTCGTCAAACGGGAGAATGTTTGAACCGGGTCCGATATGCATATTTACATAATATGTTCCAAGTCCCGGGAAGTGCTTAACAGTTGAGCATACGCCCTGGTCCTGAATACCTCTTACAACCTCACGGTAAATTTTTGCGATAATATCAGGATCATCGCTGATTGCCATAAGATACATAAGCGGATCAAAGCACATATCAATGCTCGGTCCCAAAATCCAGTCAATCCCCTTATCATTCATCTGCATACCGAGACATTTTCCCCAGTTGTAAGCGTCCTCAAGGTTTACAGAAGCACCAAGTGATTTCTGTACATGTGCCTTGAAGTTCTGCCCTCTTACATAAGCACCGTCAGCACAAACGAGAAGCTTGTTTTTTGAATATTTTTTACATTCATTTAATTTATCAAAATCAAGCTGTGTTCCGATTTCAAGACCATTTTCGTCTCTTAAAGCAGCTGCTTCACCGTAATACATTCCGCCTACGGGATATTTTTCAAAGAATTTTTCAGGTCCGCCGTGAGTATTGATTTCACGAATTGTTACAATAAAAGTTTTAAGAATTTTCTCTCTCAGAGTCATAATTTTTTCCTCCGTTTATTTTCTTTTTTTTACACGATATGCTTGACTAAGCATATAAGATTTGCTATAATTATATTACAAAAATATTTAAAAATCAACAGAAATATTGCATAATTATATAACAATATTTCATTATACATATAAAGAGGTATAAAAAGATGGCTACAACGGGTTTTTTTGAAAAAGTACCGTACAACCGAACTGATTTTCCTATATATATAGATAAGGGAATTTTGTCTCTTATTCCTGACTACCGTGTACACAATAACTGGCACAACGATATTGAGCTTGTAAAGGTTTTATCAGGGCATATATGGTACAACATAAACGGTAAAGTAATAAAGCTGGAAGAAGGAGACGGACTTTTTATAAATTCCAAACAAATACACTATAACTTTTCGATGGACGATACGCAGTGCGTTTTTATATGCATGGCTTTTCAGCCTATGCTTTTATGTAATTCAAAGGATGTCGAAGAAAAATATATAACTCCCGTTCTTCAGAATCCCTCTATCCCTTTTTACGCGTTTCGCTCTCATGTTGAATGGGAAAAAAAGGTACTATCACTTATTCATAAAATATACGACAGCCGCAAAAAATCCTGTTTTGAGCTTAAGCTTCACAGCTGTTTTTTTGAAATATGGATAGAAATTTACCGTCACCTGAGAGACAGCAGCGTAACAATCACGACCGCCTATAAGCACGACGTTTCTGCACTTAAGGATATGATTTCGTATATCCAGATACACTATAAAGAAAAAATAAGTCTTTACGATATTGCGCTTTCAGGCAATATCTGCAAAACAAGCTGTTATAATATTTTTAAAAAATTCACAGGCAGAACACCTGTGGAATACTTAAATCATCATAGACTCCGCAGAAGTATGGAGCTTATGAAAAGAAAAGACATGACTTTGACAGAAATCTGTTACGAGTCGGGTTTTTCGGGAGCAAGCTACTTTGCAGAAACCTTTAAAAAGGCTTTCGGCTGCAGCCCCAGCGAATATAAAAAGAGGGAGCGTAGCAATAAATAAGAACATAGCACCTAGCATTTTATAAAACTCTTAAAAAATATTGACAAAAAAAACTAAAACTGTTATAATTGATGTAGTGTTGTTGATTTTAAATGGAGATAGTATTTATGAAAAGTTTCAATGTAAAATTGAATATTATTAAAAAAAAGTTAAAATTCTCAGTAAATGATACTATACTTTTTAATATACTTTTTGAAATGTATAGATACTTTGACAAAATGTTTGTAGCGGAACTTCACAAAATTGATAAAGTGTTAAATCAATATGAAAGGAATAATTTAAGATTATATTACTATTATGGCATAAAAAAATATTTAGAAGCGTCTAGAGTGAACGATTTCAATTGTTATTCAGCAACTGATGAGGATAAATTAAATGTTATTGAAGAA
The DNA here is from genome assembly GCA_964537245.1 of uncultured Oscillospiraceae bacterium. Taxonomy (GTDB): domain Bacteria; phylum Bacillota; class Clostridia; order UMGS1840; family UMGS1840; genus UMGS1840. The sequence goes on along the minus strand of CAZHZL010000026.1, from coordinate 16,824 downwards.
TGTATAAAAAGATGTGAACAGTACAACGAAGATAAAATTATAAAATCAATCGAAAAAAAATATATTGATATTTCTTCTCAGAATATTAAAAATAATTCTAATGAATGGTTAGCTTACTACAACAAAAAGCGTATGCTTAATTCAGATTTTTCTTTGTTTGTTTTAGACTATACACAAGAAGAATTTGTAAAACATAAATATAATATAAAAAATATATTTAGAATTATTGCTGATATTTACGATCATCTTGAAAATTATAGATATTTCATTTTCAAACTTTCAGGGAGATTGACTGATAAACAAAATCATGATATTACATGGAAAGTCCTATATAAAATCGGGATATACTGTGAAAATTTCATTCAATTTTCAGAAAAATTTTCTCCGTTTAAAAAAGAGGAGAAAATTAATCAATTAAATGATTTTCTTAATGAAAAATTTCCTGATAATGATGATAACATCAAAATTGCAGAAGCCTTCTACTCCACCATTTCCACTGGTTTCAAAATGGAAGATTGTTTAATAAGTAACACACAGAAAAACATTATACTAACTTTTCAAAAAATAAAGCTTGATAATAGTAATATACCTTGTCCTGCATGTTTGACAACGATACAAAACGGAAATTCTTATCCAGAAATGTTTCTAAGAAGTTTTGAATGTAAAAATCCAAAGTGTAGTGAGAGAAGTAAGTCAGGAAGAGGAAAAAGATTTGACGATTATGGAACATACAGATATTTTAAACTCAGTGAAAACAAGAAAGAAAATGACATAAAAGATAATTTGTATAAAAAATGGAGAAAAGATATTTTTTCTGACAAAAACAATATATATGATATGCTCATCAAATATTATGCATGGGATTCTGAAAATATTTGTTTTACGAAAGAAATTTCGTTAAATTCTCATAGGAGAAATATAATCAAATATAAACCATATAGTAAGAAAATAAAATACAATATAAATTATGAAGAACTTCCGATATACAAGCTTTTTTCTTCCATAAAACAATTATTACCTAAAGAAACCGGAAATGAAAAAATAAAATCCAGACTGAACATAATCAATGGAGACTCAACAAAAGAGCTCGCAAACTATAAAAAAGGGCAAATCGCTGTAGCTGTAACTTCTCCACCGTATTACAATGCAAGAGAGTATTCACAGTGGCAAAATTTAATAATGTACTTAATTGATATGCAGTGTAATTGTAATGCGGTATATAACACATTAAAGCATAAGGGTTATTATTTTTATAATATTGGTGATATAGTAGCTTCTGATAATGTTTATGTATCCTCAAATATGTCAAAGAGAAGACTTCAGTTAGGATTTTTATCGTGTATGATTTTTGAAATATGCGGTTTTAATTTAATAGGAAATATTATATGGGATAAGGGCGAGGTGCAGTCCAAAAGAAATTCTACTATAAATCATAATTCGGGTTATATCAAATGTATTAATTGTTATGAACATTTTTTAGTATTTAAAAAATGTTCAGGAGTTTTTGAAAATGTTAGCAAGGTTAAAAAAATTTCTCCTGTAATAAAAATAAATTCAAAAGGCAAAAACCTTGCTGAACATACAGCACCATATCCTATAAACTTAGTTAATTTGGTAAAGCCATACATTGATAAAAGCAAGTTTGTTTTAGATCCTTTTTTAGGGTCTGGCACTACATTATCTTGGTGTAAAATGAACAAATACAAAGGGATCGGTTTTGAAATTAACAAAGAATATTATGAACTATCAAAAAGAAATCTTGCTGAAACGAAGGAGCGTAAATAAGAATGAGTATTAATGATAAGAAAAAACAAGTGATAGGTCTATATGGAGAAATGCGTCTTTCTATGGAATTACACGAACTTGGCTGGCAGGTACATAGAGCTTATATTGATGAGGGCATTGATTTTGTTGCAACAAAATATTATTGCCCAAAATGTAAAAAATATAGCAATCAATGGATAAGAAAAAAACTTTATAAAGGTGATACCGCAAAATGTGTAACAAATTTATGCGAACACTGCAAAACAACTGAATTAACTGTTATTTCAAGATATTTGCAAATAAAAACATCAGAAGGTAAACCAACCAAAAAAAATGGTGTGCGTGATTTTAGTTTTCATCCTAGAATCCGATATAATATGGGTGAAGAAGTTTTTTATATTTGGATTGCAATATTTGATAAACCAAATGAAAAATTATGCCATTTTTACATTTTAAACGCTGATGATGTTAACATGTTTGATGATATTTCTTTACCAACTTATCAAATCACTGACAATCAAAAAACAACATTAACAATTAATGAATTTGGAGAGGTTTTGAATGAAGGAAAAATTCATGATTATTCGTGCTTTAACAAAAAATTTTATAATGACTGGGCTGCATTAGAAATAGAGTTAAAATAATATAAAGGCTCTTTGTCAATAGTTGTGGTGAAAAAAGTTATAACAAATTTTATGGGGTGGTAGCTTAGGCTGCTACCTCATTAATTATGGGATAAAGTTTGTTACTAAAAATATGTAAAATTCTATTTCTGAAACGTCTGAAATTAGAATAACCATAAGCAATTCTTTTTAAAACTTTTATTTTATTATTACAACCTTCTGTAAAACCATTTGAATAAGGTAAAAATAAAGAATTAATAATCCCGGAATACCAATTAGCAATAGTTTTTGCACAGTCATTAAAGCGCTTTATTGGGCAATCCTGTGCCCAAAGAATCCAATCAGAAAGTTCCTTTTTTTGTTTCTCAATATCCTTAATATTAAGGATATTGAGAAATTCCTCTTTCAAAAAATAAGCGGTGGATAAATCAGCACTAACATCAAGCATAATGCGTAATTGTGTTTTTTGTTCATCAGAAAGCTTTTCAAAGCGTTTAGTTAATAATGATTTTGACCTTTTAAAGTAAATGCGATGGGATTTACTAAACTGTTTTTGAACCTTTTTTCTCGTATCTTCTAAAGCCCACATAATTTGTCTTACATAATGATATTTATCTACAATTTGAGTGGCATTTTTAAAGAAAACAGTGGATATATCTCTATACGGTTCCCACATATCGCTGACAAAGACTTTCACATCTCGTTTATTTGTATCTTTGAAATAATTTGTTAAGACATGTTTTTTCCTTGCTTCTAATATATCTAATACAACACCTGTTTTTGGATCAGTTAATATGCAGTTGTATTTTTCACCGCCTGTATTCCCTTTAAATTCATCAATAGCGAGAACTTCCGGCATCTTAGGTTTGGAATAATTCACTTTATCAAATATTCTGATAACCGTTGAAACAGAGAGGTTAACCTCTTTGGCAACATGAGTAAACGATACTTCTGAAGCGAGCTTATCTATAATTGTTGCGATTAATCTCGAAGTCATTCTATGATATTTGGGAAGAAAAGTATTCTTTTCAATAAAGCATTTTCCGCATTTATTGCAACGATAACGCCGTTTATTATAAATTAAAATTGTTTTAAGTCCATAAGCTTCCAAATCTTTTACATTTTGTTTCCTGTAACCATGAATGAATTTTGTTTTATTTTTACAATGTGGACAAATCTGTTCTTTTACAGGTATTTCAATATGTATTTTTGAAATTTTTTCATCTTTTTCGATTTTTTTTATTAAAACATCTTGCAAATTTAATAAATTTTCATTATAATTAGTTGAGAGCATTTCTATAACCTCCGTTATTTTGTTTGTGTCAAATTCATTATAACAGATTTTTTATAAAAATGCTCTCTTTTTTTATTTTTTTCTTATTTCTTTTGAAAGCTCTTTTTATTGTTGACCACAACATTTATTATAGAGCCAATATAAAAAATAATTGTTATATTTAATTTTGTAGTTGTAACTAAAAAAGGACAGGCGATAAAACACAGTCGCCTGTCCTTTTTGATTCGTCACATAAAAAGGCATAGCACAACAGGCAGAAAAACCGCAGGAAGCATATCCATAATTTTTATTTTTGTAAGTCCCAGCATATTAAGTCCGATTGCTGTTATAAGAAGTGAGCCGACAGATGTCATCTCGTTTACACAAGCGTCGGTCAAAAACAGTGAAACAACATTTGCCAAAAGGGCGATTGCACCCTGATATAAAAATACTGCAACAGATGAAAAAATAACGCCTACGCCCATTGTTGAGGCGAATACGACAGATGAAATTCCGTCGAGCAGCGATTTGGTGAACAAAGTGCTGTTATTGCCTGCTATTCCTGCCTGAAGCGAGCCGACAACCGCCATTGCGCCTACGCAAAATAACAAAGAAGCATTCACAAAGCCTTCTGAAAAACTGTTCCTGTTATACTCTTTGTTATCACTTTTTTTAAACTTTTCTTCGCATTTTTTCCCAAAATTTGAAAATCTGTCCTCTAACTTCAGCAAAGTTCCTATAACTGTCCCTATAACCATGCTTAATATAAGTACAAGCGTGTTTTCGCCTGTCAGCGCACCGTCTATTCCGATATAAATAACACATAATCCGAGCGCTTTCAAAAGAACATCACCGAGATTTTTCGGTATATATTTTTTAAAAATTATACCCAGTAAACCGCCTGCGACAATTGCAAGCGAATTTGATATTACTCCAAGCATACTATTCGCCCGCTTTCTCTTTTAAAAGAAGTACAGCCTTTTTGTATCCTTCAAAGCCGTAACCTGCAAAGGTTGCAATACACGCCTGTCTCACATAGGAAATGTTTCTGAATTCCTCTCTTTTTGAAACATCAGACAAATGCACCTCAACTGTCGGGATTGCAACAGCCTTAAGTGCGTCTAAAATTGCAACACTTGTATGGGTGTATGCAGCAGGATTGATTACTATGCCGTCAAAATTCTGATATGCATTCTGAATTTTATCCACAATTGCGCCTTCATGATTCGACTGAAATATCTCAACCGTGATATCTTCCTTTTTACATTCGTTTACAATATAAGCTTTCAAATCCTTATAGGTTTCTTTTCCGTAAATATCAGGCTCGCGTATTCCAAGCATATTCAAATTTGGTCCATTTATTACAAGTATTTTCATTTTTTTACTTTTCCTTTCCTGAAGATTTGGAATGGGGATAGGAAAAAAAGCTTCAGAACGGACAAACTGAGCCAAAGCTTTGCTTTGGGGAACCCGAAGCTGTATATGTATACAGCGAGAGGCGAAGTTTGTTCGTAGCAAAAAAGAATAACATTTAAAAAACTTATGAATGCAGCTGTTTTCAATTTTTATAATATTGCATTATCGGTTTGAATATATTATTGTCTTTTGTTTTTTAGTTCTTTTTTGCGTTCCGGACTTTTTTTACATCCCCTTTCGCCATTATCTCCTTTATTTTACCAGCCGCCTCCTGCTGAAATTCATGTTTTTCGATTATATAATCGGAAAACCTTTCATAAAGCGGTTTTCTTATTTCATACATATCAGAAAGCTTATTTTTCTGAGAAAGCGGTCTGCCGTCAACGGGAAGCTTTTCAATATCTCTTTTTATCCAGAAAATAATGCCGTTCTGATGTAAGTAATCATAGTTTTCTTCTCTTGTTACACAGCCGCCGCCGGTAGCGATTACCAAGCCTGATTTTTTGGAAATGTCCTTTATAACCTCATGCTCGGCTTTTCTGAAAGCCTCTTCACCTTCTTTTTCAAAAATTTCGGGAATCGGCTTATTCTTGTATTTTACGATTTCTTCATCACAATCAACAAATTCTCTGTCAAGCATTTTTGAAAGAAGCTTTCCTGTTGTACTCTTTCCGCAACCGGGCATACCTACAAGAACAATGTTGAGCGAATTGGATTCAAGCTTTTTTGTTATATAATCTATAACTGAATCTTCGATTTTTTTGTCAAAGAACAACTCAGAAGCTTTTTTTGCCTGTGCAACAAGCATAGAAAGTCCGTTTATATTCGGAATACCAAGCTTTTCAGCCTCGAGTAAAAGCTTGGTTTTTGCCGGATTATAGATTAAATCAAGAACACCTGTACAGCATTTAAACGCAGATAAGTCAATCACACTTTCCATATTCTTCGGGTACATTCCCACAGGAGTTGTATTGACAATAATTTCTGCGTCATAGTGCAGAGAAATATTTTCGTAGTTATTCTCGCCTGTTCTTGATATAACAACAACCTCTTTTGCCCCCATATCCCAAAGCGCCTGAATAACAGTAAGAGAAGCTCCTCCGCTTCCAAGAACAACTGCCTTCTTCCCTTTTGGGTCAATACCGCTTTTTCTTGTCATATATGTAAAGCCGTAGTAATCTGTGTTATCCCCGTGCCAACCGTCAGCTTTTCTCACAAGTGTGTTTACACTTCCAAGCTTTTTTGCCGTTTCAGAAAGCGATACACAGTATGGGATTACTGTTTTTTTATAGGGAATTGTAACATTCATTCCCGAAAAAGTGCAGTTATCTAAAAAATCGCCTATCTCGTCTGCTTCTTTCTCATAAAGCTTATATTCATAATCCCCAAGCATTTTATGGATAGGCGGCGAAAAGCTGTGTGAAAGCTTTTCGCCAAGCAATCCGAATTTTTTTGTTATCATTATACAACCTCCGTGTAGCTTCCCAGATATTTACAATCCTCGCAGATTTCATCAATCTCGCAGATAAGCTGTGCAAATTCTTCGGAATAAACAGAAGTGTCAAGGTCGAAATAAAACATAAATTCAAAATCTCTTTCAGGTATCGGACGGCTTTCAAGCTTTATGAGGTTTATTCCAAGCGCATAAAATCTTGCAAGCACCTTATAAAGTGAGCCGGGCTTATGCGGCAATACCATCATAAGACTTGTTTTGTCCGAGCCGGGATATATTTCAAGATTTTTTGAAATACAGACAAAGCGTGTATGATTGTTCTGATTGTTCTGAATACAGCTTTTTAAACATTCAAGATTATAAAGCTCTGCACAATTGTGTGATGAAAGTGCAGCAACATCGTCTCTTTCGCTTTCAGATACCATTTTTGCAGCCTGAGCAGTATTTGCACATCTTGTTATCTTAACTCCATTTAATGATTTTAAGAAATCCTCGCATTGAGCAATAGCCTGCTCATGTGAAAAAATTTCTTTTATATCAGAAATTTTTGTTCCCTTTTTAGCAAGCAAACTGTGATTTATTTTTATTCTCACACTTTTAACGATGTTAAAATTATGTGAAATCATAAGGTCATAAACATTTACAACCGAGCCTGCGGTACTGTTTTCAATAGGAATAATGCCGTAGTCACAAAGTCCGCTTTCAATGGCACTGAAAACTCCGTCAAAGGTATTTACATATGTAATACTCGGATTTTTGAAAAGCTTTTCACAAGCAATCTGCGAATATGCGCCCTCAACGCCCTGACAGGCAACCTGTGCAGACTGCGGAAAAAGCTTTGGTGTGTTTTCGATTGCACCCATAATTTTTTCAAATATATCTGTGTTTGATTTTAAAATTCTGTTCTGATGCGAACGGCTTAACTCAAACATAAGAGAATATAAAACCCTCATATAAGATTTAACATCGTCTCTTGATTTGCTCGCTATATCGTTTAATTTTTCTCTTTCTCTTTTTGAATTTAAAACAGGGAGATTGTTTTCTTTTTTAAATTGCGCAATCCCTGCGGCAATATCCATACGCTTTTCAACAAGCTTTATAAGCTGATCATCAACCTCGTCAATCTGTAATCTTAATTCTTCTAAATTCATTTGTTTAATTCCTTTCGTTTAAAATTGCATCATAGATTGCAATAGCGCACGCGGCTTCAATACATGGAACTGCTCTTGGAACGATGCAAGGGTCGTGACGACCGTGAATTGTAAGCTTCGCGTTTTCTTTTTTTTCTAAGTTCACACTATCCTGCTCCTGTGAAATTGAAGGCGTTGGTTTTACCGCTACCCGAAAAACAATCGGCATACCCGAAGTTATTCCGCCCAGAATTCCGCCGTGATTGTTGGTTTTCGTCTTTATTTCTCCGTTATCCATATAAAAAGCGTCATTGTTTTCGCTTCCGAAAATTTCTGCACATTTAAATCCGTTTCCAAACTCAATTCCTTTAATAGCAGGAATACCGAAAACTATTTTTGAAATTCTGTTTTCCATTCCGTCAAACATCGGGTCCCCGAGACCGACAGGAACATTTTCTGCTACACATTCGATAACTCCTCCGACAGAATCCAGATTTCCTCTTGCCCTGTCTATAAGCTCATATGCTTTTTCAATATCCTCTATCCCACCGATTGACTTTATGCGTGCTGAAATTTTTATTCCCATATTCTCTAAAATCTGAAGACAAATTCCGCCTGCAATGCAAAGAGGTGCTGTAAGCCTTCCCGAAAAATGACCGCCGCCCGAAACATCGTTAAAGCCTTTATATTTCACATGCGCCGTAAAATCCGCATGAGCAGGACGGGGGATATCCTGAATATTCTTATAATCCGAGGATTTAGTGTTTGTGTTTCTTATCATAGCACAAAGAGGCGCTCCGCAGGTTGTATCATCAACAAGTCCCGACAAAAATTCGGGCAAATCAGCTTCCTTTCTCGGAGTTGTATATTTGCTTTGACCGGGTGCTCTTCTTTTTAAAAATTTGCCAAGCTTATCCATGTCAATCTTAATTCCTGCCGGAAGTCCGTCGACAGTCACGCCGATAGCCTCTGAATGAGACTGCCCCCATATTGAAATTTTTATATTATCACCGATTGTACTGCTCATTTCCCTGCTCCTTTTAATCTATATCTGTATTTCCACCAAGCATTTTAAAATCCTCCCAGAAATCAGGGTATGATTTTTCAACTGCCTGTGCGTTGTTTATAATAACTTTATTTTCACAAACGATTGAGGCAACTGCCGCGCTCATCGCTATTCGGTGGTCGTTGAAGCTGTCAATTTCACCGCCGCGCAGTTTCCCAACGCCTGTTATTATAAGTCCGTCTTCCGTTGTTTCACATTTTCCGCCAAGCTTATTTATAAGCTCATTTACAGCAAAAAGCCTATCGCTTTCTTTTATTTTAAGTCTTCCGGCATTGACAACCGTTGTTATTCCCGGCGAAACGCTTGCCACAACACTTATTATCGGAATAAGGTCAGGTATATCAGCACCGTCAATCACCGAATTTTCTTTTTTCAATTCTTTAATTGCATTTAAAATTTCCTTATCACCCTGTGCTGAAGCTTCCGAAAGACCTGTACATTCTATTTTATTTTTGGAAAGCTCGTCTGCACAAATCCAAAACGCACCGTTTGACCAGTCACCATCTGCCTCGTATTCTTCTTTTGCACTAAAGCTTCCGCTTACCGAAAAACTGTTTTCTTTTTCAGAGAATTCTGTAATTATTCCAAATTTTTCAAGCACATCACAAGTTATATTTATATATGGCATAGACTGAATTTCGCTTGTTATGTCTATTGTACATTTTTCTTTCATAAGAGAAACAGCAAATAAAAGCCCTGTTATAAACTGTGAAGAGATATCTCCTCTTATTTTAAAGCTTCCGCCTTTTAAATTCCCCGAAACTGCTATTATTTCTCTTTTCGGCTTTGATAACAAAGCACCGTGTGCTATAAGCTCCTCCCACATAGGAGAGAGCGGTCTGTCAGGAAGCCTTCCTTCCATTTTAAAGCTTGCTTCAATTCCCAGAGCACATACCACAGGAAGCATAAAACGAAGCGTTGAACCACTTTCACAGCAATCAAGAACAGGATTTTTTCTTAGTTCTTTTATCGGCTCAACATAAAATATTCCGTCATTATAAGCTATATTTGCCCCAAGCGCATTTAAACAATCAGCAGTTGCGATTATATCTCTTGAGGTTTTTTGACATTTTATTTTTGTAGGTCTGTCAGAAAAAGAAGCACAGATAAGCTGTCTGTGCGCAACCGATTTTGACGCTATCGCTTTTATTTTTCCCGAAAGCTGTGCGGGAGTTATTGTAACCTTCATATTACTGTACCTCATAAATGCTTAAAATGCAAGCTTTACAAAATTCTCAAAATCTTCAAGAGTCATTTTTTCAAGAACACATTCACCGATTTTTTTAGGAACAACAGCCGTTATACTGCCGCCCTTTCTCTTTTTATCATTTTTTGTTATACCAAAAATCGAATCAGGCGTGTAGCATGTTTCTGACGGAAGCGAAAACGCTTCGACAAGTTCTTTTATCTCAGAAAAACATTCTTTGCCGCAAATACCTTTTTCCACGCTTGCAAGCGTTATAAGGCACATACCTATTGCCACAGCCTTACCATGCGAAATTTTAAAATCACTAAGCGCCTCAACACTATGTCCGAGCGTATGCCCGAAGTTAAGAAGCTGTCTTATACCGTGGTCAAATTCGTCCTCGGTAACTGTCATTCTCTTTAAGTCTACACATTTTGCAATAACATATTCAGTATCAAAATTCTTTTTATGCTCTTTTAAATGTAAAAAAAGCTCTTCATCAAATATCACGCCGTACTTTATAACTTCAGCACAGCCGTCTGTAAAAATATCGTCGGAAAGTGTCGAAAGCGTATCGTAGTCGCAGATAACGATTTCCGGCTGATAAAATGCACCAACTAAATTTTTGCCGCACTCCAAATCAATTGCGGTTTTTCCGCCTACTGATGAATCAACCATAGCAAGAAGCGTTGTAGGGCATTGGATAAACTTTATTCCTCTTAAATATGTTGCAGCCGCAAAGCCTGTCAAATCACCGACAACGCCGCCTCCAAGTGCTAAAAGAGCGTCTGAACGGGTAAGCTCATTTTCAGCCAGAAAGTTAAGAAGATTTATGTAATTCACACTGTTTTTTGACTTTTCACCGTGTTCCATAACAAACTTTATTACTTCAAAACTGCTTTTCTCTAAATTTTCGCAAACATCCTTTGCATAAAGTTTATCTACGGTATCGTCTGTAACTACCGCAATTTTACAGGGCTTCAATACTTTTTTTGCATATTCTCCCACATTTTTCAAAAGTCCGCTTCCGATTTCAACATTATATGATTTCGATACATTAATATTTATTGTTTTCATTTTTATTTTTCCTTTTTTATTGTGAAGATTTTTTCAACTGTCTGCCTTCTTCAAGCAAATCAATCAAGTAATCCTTATCGTCGTTTTCAATCGCCTTTTTATATTTTAACATATTATCTATGAATAAGTCAAGCTCAAAAAGCAAAGGCTCTTTATTTTTTAAGAAAAGCTCTGCCCACATCGGCGGATTCAGCCATGCTACTCTTGTCAGGTCCTTAAAGCTTCCTGCCGAAAAGCCTTTATGATTCTGCGCTGTCGGGCTTTTTACAAACGCATTCGAAACAACATGCGCCATCTGCGAAGTAAATGCTATCACGCGGTCATGCTCTTTTGCGGTTGTTACTGTGATTGAGCCGAATTTTGCAGGTGCAAGAAGTGTTTTTATTCTATCAAGAAGCATCATATCATCATATCTCGGAGGAACAATTACCATTGGAGCATTATTGAATAAATTCTCTCTTGCATACTTAAAACCGCTGTTATGAGTTCCTGCCATCGGGTGTCCGCCTGCAAATGTGTAGCCGTGTTTTTTTGCAAGCTTAAATCCGATTTCGCAGATTTCCTCCTTAGTTCCCAGACAGTCTATAACAACAGATGTCTTTGAGATATATTGTGAATATTCTTTCAAAAACTCAACTGCCGCCTCGGGATATACCGCAACAAGTATAAGCTCACATTCCTTTATATTTTCCTTTGTAAGCTTTTTGTCAACTGCTCCTGAAAGTATTGCAAAATCTGTTATATTGTCGTCAATATCAAAAGCGTAAACAGTCTGTTTTTCATCTCTCTTATATGCTTTTGCAAGAGATCCTCCTATAAGACCAAGTCCTACTATTCCCGTTATCATTCTGCAATCACCTCACGGATTTTCATAACCCTCTTTGCAACGTCGTCAAACTGTTCAGGTGTAAGCGACTGTGCACCGTCACAAAGCGCATTCATCGGGTCATTGTGTACTTCTATCATAATACCGTCTGCCCCTGCCGCTGCTGCCGCCATTGCCATAGGTTTAACAAGCTTTGCAACGCCAGTTGCGTGGCTTGGGTCAATGACGATAGGAAGATGTGTAAGCTCCTTAAGCATCGGAACAGCCGATAAATCGAGAGTATTTCTTGTGTATGTTTCAAATGTTCTTATACCTCTTTCACACAAAATTACGTTCTGATTTCCTTCCGACATAATGTATTCCGCGCTCATCAGAAATTCCTTTAATGTATTTGCAAGACCTCTTTTTAAAAGGATTGGTTTGTTTGTTTTTCCAAGCTCTTTTAAAAGCTCAAAGTTCTGCATATTTCTCGCGCCTACCTGAATAACATCAACATTTTCGAAAAGCGGCAGATGATTTGCGTTCATAATTTCAGTAACAATAGGAAGACCTGTTTCCTTCTTCGCTTCTAAAAGAAGGTCTATACCGTCAGCTTTTAACCCTTGAAAATCATAAGGAGATGTACGAGGCTTAAACGCACCTCCGCGAAGAAGCGTCGCACCTGATTTTTTTACACTTTTCGCAACTTCTATTATCTGGTCTCGTGTTTCAACCGAACAGGGTCCCGCTATCATACAGAAATTTCCGCCTCCGATTTTAACGCCGTTTATATCTATAACTGTATCGTCAGGGTGAAATTTTCTGTTACATTGCTTGAACGGGTCTGCAACTCTTTTTACAGACTCCACAATTTCCAGGCTTGCAATAAGGTCCATATCAATTTTTGATGTATCACCGATGAGACCTAAAACCGTATAATCATGACCTTCTGAAATATGAACATCTAAATTCTGTCCTTTAAGCCATGTTATCAGATTTTCCTGTTGTTTTTTTGTTGCGTTTGATTTTAATACTGCAATCATTTTTTCTTACCTCTTTCTTAAAAAAACAAAAAAGCTACACAATGATTTGTGTAGCTTTTAGCTTAATTACAATAATTATTTTTGAAAAAATTAAATTATCGAGCTGTTTTTATGCAACACAAATCACTATTACTATTGCTAAAGTAGTAATAAAAGTAAAAATATGAAGCTATAAAAAACATAACTGCGAACATCAAATTTTCTCCTCATTTTAATATTTTCTGTTATTATAACACCATCAACAGCGTTTGTCAAGAGTTTTTTTGAAAAAATTGTCTGAATCCTTTTTTATTTAACTGTCGGTATGAATTTTTTTGCAAATTCACCTTTACCTCTGTTCTTAACATAGAAATATCCTATCACACTAAAAACAACAGCACCGACAAAATTTACAAGAAGGTCCTTCATCGTGTCATAAAGCCCTATATCAAGATAACCTTGAATAGGAAGTTCAATTCCGTCTACCGTTGTTTTTTGTATATTATCTATTGTAATAACCTTATTTGCACCGTCGGGATGGAGCTTTACAGAGTTGATAACATTTACGATATGATCCTTTTGCATATCTATATTAAGAAAATAATCGCAGCCAAATTCAAAAAATTCCCATAGAACACCGATAGTCATCGAAAAACAAAACGCAACAACAGATAAAAAAAACGGAGATAAATTAAATTTCAGAGTTTTACTGCTGTTTAAAATGTCAACAAGCGAAAAGCCGACTGCCGCACACAAAAAACCGTTTACGGTATGAAGCATAGTATCCCAGTAAGGTACTCTTGTATAAAATTCTCCAAGCTCACCGAGAATTTCTGCGGCAAAAATAAAGCATATTATGATAATCTGCAATGCTGAAGGGATTTCTATTCCGAAATTTTCTTCTATAAAAAACGGAACTGTAAAAAGTATCAGCGTAAGACCACATACAAACACACTTTCAAAATTGCGGTTTACAGCAGATAGAACAATTGCCGCTATGACAATAAGTCTTAAAATGATATAAACATAAAAAACCGCTTTTTCATTATGGTATAATTCTTTTAACCGTTCTCTTCTTTTTTTCTTCATATAAGCACATCCTTTTATAATATTATATTGCTTTTTTCAACATTTGTCAACAATATATATCATAAAAGGATGTAAACGCCGTATTAATCTTCAAGCACGCTGTAATATTCACAGAGCATATCTATGATTCTTGCATTCCCACTCGCATTAGGACTCCAAGGCCCGAAATACGGGTCGTCGTCCTTATATCTTTCTACCGTATAATACTCGGTTGAAACAGTATAATTCAGAATTGCGTCTAAAGTTTCTTTTGCCTTTTCATAATTTTTTGTCATCATAAAAGAACTGAGCCAATAGTATTCCGATGGTGTTGTATACCATAAATGAGGATTGTGCATCATCATTTTTGCATAAAGTCCGTTCTCACATAAGCCCTCGCCCTCAAGCCATTTTACTACTCTGGGCACATCCTCTTTTTTCACGAAGCCTGCCTTTATAAACTTTGCAACTCCTGTTCGTATAGTACGGTATTCTCTAAACAAAATTTCATCTTCGCCGTTAGGAGAAAGGGGAACGGGTAAAACATCTTCAGTATATTTTTTGCATGTCTGTCAAAAAGTCTCTGTATGTTTTTTCGATAATCTTCTGCTTCCTTTTTTATTTCTTCATAAAGAGGGTCATTATATTTTTCAGCCGCCTTCGCTAATGTTTCAAGAACTCTGATAAACTCTCCCGACCATGTCAGCCTTTGCAAACCTCCTTGTCTTGAAACAAGTGTATTCTCTCCCACATAATAGCAGAAGCATTGCAGAATCTGAGCAACAAAGCTTCTTACAAGAGTAATTTTTTCTTCATCCGCTCTCACCCCTTTCGGAAGCTCTCCTATTCTCGAAAGCTCGCGTTCCCAGAATTTTTTTGTTACTGCCTTTTCCAAAACATATGACCCTTCTTCTTTTATTATGTCATTATATTCTGCCATTTTCTTGTACCTCCGTTCTATATATTAAGAAATATAACCGAAATGATACCGAATATCAAGCCGGTTTTTTGTGGCGTTGAGAGTTTTTCACGATATATAAGCGTTGATACAGCTGCTGTTGCGACTATACCGCCCGCTGATATAAGCGGGAACATAAGCGAGGACGGCATTCTGTTTGAAAGTATCATAACAAAAAGATTTACAAGTCCGTTTGCAAGACCGCATATTGCCATCCATTTCAGTCCGCCCTTTATACAGGGCTTAATATCGTCTTTTTCATTAAAAAAAGACACGATTAAAAGGATAGCGGCTACTAAAAAGAGAGCGATGCTCATAAATTCATTTTTATATTCGCCGTTATAGGCTGTCTGCTGAAGCTTCTGAACAGTTGAACACATTCCGTTTCCTAAAAAAGAAACAAACGCATATATTCCCCATTTTAATGTAATGGCTTTCTTTTCTTCCGCTACGCTTCCCTTTATATTTATAAGTATCAGACTGACAAATAAAAATATAAGTCCGATAAAAAGGTTTGTCCCTGCCGGTTCATTTAAGAAAAATATTCCCCAGAATGTAGGTATAATGAGAGAATATGAAGTTATAAGTGATGTAAGGGCGAGAGAGCCGGTTGCAATTGCAAGAAATGAGGTAACTACAGATGTTCCATAGCTTATTGCAAACAATACTGCATATATGAGTATTCCGCTTTCAAGCTTAAATCCCTTTATTCCCATAAGAACAAACATAATTCCCGCACAAAGTGCAGATATTGCAGCAAATATAAAAGTGCCGCCTTTTATTTTCTGATTGTAGGCTTTTTTAACTATCCCCTGAAGTGAAACGCCTGCAATAACCAAAATTAATAATATTGTATTCATAAAATTCATTTTTTTATCACCGCCTAAGACTATTATACTTTATTTATAAAAAAAATCAATGAACATTCTTCCTTTTATATTGCACTTTTTTCCCTTTTCAGAAACAATATGATAAATTTCTGTTGACAATAGAATAAAAACAATGTAAAATAAAATCGGAGTGTGAAACTTATGCGGATAGAATATAACAAGGAAAAATTAAAACGGATTTTAGACGATTTATACTATTTGATAAAAATAAATATGGCAATTGTTGATGTAAACTTCAACTTTATATACAAAAGCGGTATAGCGCACGAATTTTGCCAAAAAATTCAAAGCTGTGCACACGGAAAAGAAAAATGCTACTGCTCAGATATAGATATGCTAAAAAAATGTGCTGAAGAAAAAAATTTTGTTTCACATAAATGCCATGCAGGACTGATTGATTCCGTAGTTCCGATTATAAAGGAAACCTTTGTTGTCGGCTTTGTTATAATAGGAAGAATCCGTCCGAATGAAAATTTCAAAGAAATAAGCCGTCGCTTAAGCTGGCTTGACTATGGATATGACGAAATGAAAATTGCTTACAACAAGCTTACACATCTTACCGATATGCAATTAAAAAGTCTTACCAATCTTCTTTCACATATCATTTTTGAAAATGCAATAGAACTTGAGGACAGCGATTTTCAGCATAAAATCACTGTGTATATAAACGAAAACTTATCTGAAAAATTAAGCATACCTCATCTTTGTTCAGTCATGCTTATGTCAAAAAATGTACTCTACAAAAATTTCCACAAGTGCTTCGACTGCTCCGTAAATGAGTATATTCTGTCTCAGCGAATAAAACAGGCACAAATCCTTATTACACAAACAAATGAAAAAATTATTGATATAGCAGAAAAAACAGGTATAACAAATTACACTTATTTCTGCCGTATTTTTAAAAAGAAAACAGGCTTTACGCCAACGGAGTACAGAAAAAAATATTCTTAAAAAATGAGCGCTTTTGATTTTTTATCAATATATACGCCGAATGTTGATTTATTTTGATTTTTATGATATGATATAGAAAAAAAGAAGGGTAGTGTAAAGTAACATATGAAAAACAAAGTATGCAAAAAATTACCGTCACCCT
>CAZHZL010000025.1:0-33129 GCA_964537245.1 uncultured Oscillospiraceae bacterium | reverse complement strand
TTTTTTCAACAAGAGATTCAAGCGTAGGCCTGAAATTTTTAATGCTAATAACACTCCTGCTCCACTTCCCTATTCCGAAATACATATTCTGTAGCTTTGTTCCATTTGAAAAAGAAAAAACAACATTTTTATTTTTTAATGTTACATCTACAAGAGTGATACCTGAATTGTTTTTCTCGCTTATATATGTACCGCAATATTTTTTTGCAATTGTTTCATCGCATTTCTTTATAGGATAATATGAATTTATCTTTTCTGAAACGATAGTTTTCTCATCATTTTCATCAAAAATATTATTAAGAAGCTTTAAAACGAAATCCATTTCCTTTTGCATATCATTGGAAAGTGCCTGAACTGCGACAACAATATTCTTTTTCGGCAAAACAACCATAAGCTGACCAAAAGCACCATCTCCTCTGTAACCCTCAATATGATTTACCCACATCTGATAACCATATCCGGAAGACCAGTCAGCTGTTCCGTTACCGCTGTTATCTGACTGTTTCTTTGTGGCATTTCTAACCCATTCCTCTGATAGTATTCTTTTTGATTTCCACACTCCACCGTTTAAATATAACTGACCAAGCTTTGCAATATCATCAATATTTATATAAAGTCCTATTGCTCCTTGTGAAATTCCGTTTTTATATGAATCCCATTTTTTTATATTCATTCCAAGAGGATTAAAAAGTCTTAAATGAAGAAAATCAAAAAGAGTCATATTTGTATATTTGGTTACAATCTCAGAAAGTATGTAAGAAGCTCCGTTATTATACATAAAATGCTCTGACGGTATAAATTCTATATCTTTTGAAAACATTTCCCAAAGCATATCATCACTACCGATTGACTGTTCCAAGACACTGTTTTTATGACCTGTATTCATAGAAAGTAAATGCTTTATTTTTAATTCTTTAAGATTATCAGAACAATCTGAGGCAATCTTGTCAGGAAATATATCACAAATGTAATCCTCAACAGATAATATTCCGTCAGTACAAAGTATCCCGATTGCTGTACCTGAAAAACTTTTTGAAAGCGAATAAACTTGCATACAATCCTTACTGGAATAAGGTTTCGGAGCAATTTTAAGCATCGTTTTTCCGTTTTTTATAATTTTTAATGTATGGATTTCGGTATGTGAGTTTTGGCAAAAAAATTCTTCAACCGCCCTTTTATTAACAGAATTATCTATATAAATTTCACTTTTGTTAATCATACATATTACCTTCCGTTCTGATATCATTAAGGATTCTTGAGTATAATGTCATATAAAACATTAAAATATTTCATGGCATTGTAGCGTATAACAACAGTATCAATTGAGTATTATAATCCAACTTCAACAAAGCAGTAATTCTTATCCCAATCTTCATGCGCATGAGGATGCCACAAACAATCTTCTTTAAAAAAGCTTCCCGGACCTACTGCATACGCCTCACCAATTTTTAAATGATGAGGTCCAAGTAAATTTCTCAGATTATTATATAAAATTATATCTATCCTTTGGGTTCCCTTTGCATTGAAGTAATTTAAAGGTAATTCGTTATCCCACAAAAACACCTTTTCAATGTCATTGATTATAACTTTTACTGCACTTATTCCTTTTGTATCAAGCTTTAATATGGGGTTATCTCCCTTTATATCAATTTCGCCTGTAAGGTGCATTTCGCCTGAAAAGAACGGATAACCTTGTTTTTCCATATTTTTTAAAGATAGTTGTGTTTTAGGTTTATCTATTTCAAAATCGCCAAAATATCTGCTCGCATTTTTTTCCAATACTTCCCATTCTCCTTTTGTTTTAACCGAAAAATCACCTGTGAGATAAATTGCCTCAATTTCGGTGTCATAGGAAATCTTATTCATTTCACTTTCAAACTTAAAAGATTTTCTTCTGCTTTCATAAAATTTCTCCGACTGCGAAAAAATACATTCGAAGGAAATAATATTTTCGCCAAGCTCGACATATTTTGAAATATCAATTTTTTCAAAGCTTTTATCTCTGAAATATCCGATAATTTTTTTATCTATTAATTCACCATTTACTCTTATTTCAAATTTCTCCGGTTTTTCACAAACAAGACATAGATTTTCGGGAATATAATTTAATCTTATTTTGTAATCCTGATGCAATTTCACACTTTTTTCAAGTGCATTCGCGCGTTCTGCGATATTTAAAACATAGCCGTTTTCTTCCTGCAATTCTCCGTTGAAATAGTAATCACAGAAATCAAGAGTTATTGCATTTTCAATAGGTTTGGAAATATTCATCTCTTTTGGAAGATAAACAAAATCTTTTTTTATCTCGCCTGTAATTTTCATATTTTCGCCGTCGTCAATAACAACCAAGCTACCCCACGGCTCAAATTCGTAATTTTCATAAAATTCCTGAAAATCCCCGCTTGTAATATCAAGCATTTTGCCACATACATTTATTTTAGCGATTTTTCTGTCAGGCGAAGTATTTACAAAATAATGAAGTGTAAAATCAGAAAACCCTCTTTTTGTATATGTAATTTCTTCACTGTCTGTAACCGGATTGATTTCAATTTCATCAACCGTTATAAGCCTTCCACCCTGTTTTTTAAATTCTTCCAAAAGATTTTTTGTGTTTTCAAAAAGCTCGTCGCATAAAGAAACTATAATTTTATCATACTTCTGATTTCCGATAATAAATTTTCCGTCTTTTACTTTGCCATGTCTTTCAATTATTATTTCATCGCCTAAATGATATGAGATATGCTTTCTTTCAAGCTTTTCTAATATTTCCAAAAAGCTGTCATTAAGCTCTTTTAAGCCTTCACATTTACCATTATCATATAATGTCCATGCAGTAGTCTGCGGATGTATAACAAGAACTTCAGCTGATGCGTTCCCCTCTGAAAGTAACATTCCAACTCTTGACATTGCGTCATTAAAGTTCTTATACTCCGTCCACCAGGGTTGCTGATAATACATTGCAGGTGGATAATCTCTTTTTCTTATGCCTCTGAGAGAATACCCCTCCAAATGCTGACATAAAAGATTTATACCTCTTACCATTTGATTTTCATATATGCCCTTTAACTCTCCGAAGCTTATGCTATGACCGCACATTGCAAAAGTTTCCGACAAAACCTGTTTTTTCCCCAATTGTTCGCAAACGGAAGAAAGTTGTTTTTCAGTAAGAGTTTTAAAAATTTTTCTTCCAAGCCAGTCCATTCCCGGAATGTGAAAATATTCATAGTGTGGCATACATGCACCGTTTGTGACAAGCTGAGTTCCCAAAGTTTCCTCTAAAACAAGGTGACCTGTCAACTTTAAGTCTCTCTCATCGCACCAGTCATAAACCTGTTTCATATAGCTTTTTGAAAAAAGCTCTGTAACCATTTTCCAGAATTTAATGCGTGTTTTTTTGTAATCACCCAAAGGTAAAAACAACTCTGCGAGAACTTCATTTATATTCTCATTGTATCTTTTTGAATATTCCTTCTCAAAAACAAAACTCCAGGGAATCCCGCCTCTTGAAATCTGAGGTTCATCCGTAAAAAAGCCTTCTATTTCATTTTTATATTTTTCATAATACGGCTCATAGGCATATTTTATAAATTCAGCTATAACCTTTTTATCTAACGTATCAACATAAAAAGGATTCACATCATAATAAAACCAACAATCTCCGCATTTTGAAATAAGATTTTCTTTTAGTTCACTCTCTGACATTCTTAAATATTTCTGCTGATATTCTACGCCTTTTCCGTTTACAAATCCGTTCCCGAATCCGCTTGGCCAGCCGTTTTCGTCATAAGCCCACGCTCCCATATTGAAGCTTTTTGCTGTATTTACAGCCTCTGAAACATTCAAAAACCAATCTTTTTCCATATATTCTGTCTGAAGTCCACCTCTTGCGTGCATAAAAAAGCCACCTATGCCGGCATCATTCATAAGCCTTATTTGTCTTTTGGTTTCTTTTGTTTCGAGTTTCTCATTCCAGCTCCAAAAAGGTATGGGGCGATATTTATTGGGAATATTTTTAAAGTTCATAACGCAAAAATCCTTTGTTTTTAATATATACCATTTTTTACAACTCAATATAAATCGTTTTAATTTCAAAATGCTTAATATCTAATTCAACCTTATTGTCTTTTAATTCAAGCTCTTTTATCACATCTTCCTTGAGGTCGGTTTCGTATACAGCTTTTGCTTTAATATTTTCAGGAATAACAATAGTTCCTTTTGTATCTTTTCCGTGATATTCGTTTATTCTTACTATAATTCCTTTTTTGTTCTGCGACATCTTAATGCTTGTAATTCTTGCATCATCACAAATAAGTGTCGGAAGATTTTCAATATTAACTTCACCGTTTACAACTGATAACTGTGCATTATAAGCTACACCGTCCAAAACTGCACTGTTTTTATCAAAACCGTCTTTATACGCCTTTATTGAATATTCAAAATGATGGTCTCCACAATCTCTCATTCCGTCGTAATCAGTCATTGTATATTCTGCAGGAGTATATAAATATGAACCAACTGACGGGCTTCTTAAAACGCTCAAATATATATTTGTGTTTCCTTTTTCATCAGTGTTTATCTGATATGAAGGTGTTCCTCTGTTAAATAATGCTAAACTGTAATCTTCTTTCTGTACACCTGCCCAGTGAATAGCCGGATAATCCCCTGCTGCGCTTGCCCAGTTCGAAGCACCATCCGGCAGTACAATGTCATGCTCATACGGTTTTCTTTCGATAACGCCATAAGGGATATCATAAAGGTGCTTCCCTTCACCTATTACAGGCATAGCTATACGAAGTCTGTAATTTTGGGTATACCAGGATACATCTGCTTCAAAATCAACCATATCACTTCCTTTTTTTAATATAACGCTGTATGTTATAGTAATACCTGTAACTGCGTTACCGTCGCAAGCTTCCGGATGAACTAAAAATGTAAGCTTATCTACATATTCCGTCTTTTCAATTTTCAAAAGATGAGTGTGCTTTTTCATCGGCTGTCTTCTCATATCAGGAGAATGTGTTGCCCAGGGTGACCCCTCATCATGCTCTAAAATCCATTCTCCCACCATATATTCGCTTTCAGTCGCAATAACTTTTCCAAGCTTTTTATCAAATATTTCCTTTATCCCATTATCTGAAGCAATGATTTTAAAGCTTTCGTTTTCTATTGTTATTGCTTCAGAAAGTGTGCTGAAACCTTCGCCTTTATGTTGTTCATTTGTGAGAATCGGTTTTGCAGTATAGAGATTGTAAGAATAAAAAGTCGTTTCTTCTTTTTTATATTCATCAGAAGTTTTTTCAATTTTATAAATCCTTTTTGTAAATGCTTCCAAATCACTAACTAAAAATCTGACTTTTATTTCTTTTTCATTTTTTTCATATGCAGTTAAAGCTACCTTTTCTCCGTTTTCATCTGTAATGTATATATTTTCCTCTGAGTTTATTTTTACTGTAACTTCGTTTGAAGCAACACTTCCATAAGGATTATAAACTGTTATAATCCTATCATTTAGAACTGTGTTTTTAGTAAGTATTTCATCTTTAAGCTCATTTGTGACAACTTTTATTTCTTTCGCACAATCCATAATTTCATCATAAGCAGCGTCAATATGCGTTGCAGTAACGGAATCATGAAAAATTGTGAAAAAATATTTATCCCATAATTCTTCTATTTCTTCTTTAGGGTAATTTCCGTTTCTTAACATGTTTGCAACTGCAAGAGTTTCCAGTGTTAAAAGTGAATTTTCGTTTTCTCTCACAGTTTTCTTTGTATTTATCCTTGTAACAAATGTCCCGGTATTATTACAATTCATCTCGCTTGAAGAATGAATTTTTTCTGTTTCATCGACTTCATCAAGTAAATCTTTTATATACGGAAGATAATCGTCAAAATTTGCAAATACGATATCATATTTATCAGCGTTCTTCTTTGCCCATTCAACTACATGGCTTGATGGAAGTATTTCCTCGCCACCACAATAAATTCTCGGTGGAATTGTATCGTCAAAATCTTTTAAAGTTTCAGGAAGCTTAACTCTCATATTCTCCATAAATTCCGTATCAATTCTGCGGTTATTGCATACAGGACAGTCCTTATCCCTGAATCCATTACAAGATGGACATGGGCGATATTTATAATATCCGCCTGTATATCCTACACCTTCCGGCATCCAAGTTAAAACTGTACTTCCATCCAAACCTCTCCAGTAAAGATTATCCGGATAGCTGTATGTAAAATTAAAAATCCATTTTGTTCCGAATTTTCTTGCAATCTGCGGAATCTGAGCAGAATTCCCAAATGCATCTGATCTGTCCATTCCGTAGGGAACATAATTATATTTTTCTTTTAAGTATTCCCTGCCATATAAGAAATTGCGCACTATGCCTTCACCGTTTACCATATTTGAATCCACGATATTATTTCCCGAAAACGGCATTTGTATCTGTCCTTTTGCAAAAAGTTCTTTAACCTTGCCTTCGTAATCGGGATTTTTTTCTAAGAATTTTTTAAGCATTGCTACGCTTTCAATTGTGAATTTAAAGTTTTCGTTTTCTTCACAAAGCTTAATATTGTCCATTATAAAGTAGCCTTCTGTATCTGCATATGGAACGAAATTCTGACCTTTAAAAGTAAAATCTCTGTCAAAACATCTTCTCCATACCAAATCTGCATGTTCCGTCGCATAAATAAATAATTTTTTTTTCATAGTTTGTATTCTCCTTATTTTAAATAAAATACTTCTTTTAAATCTATTGATACGGGACTTTCATCAGCATTTGTTTCCATGATATCTGCCATAAAATGCCACCACTTGCGACAGATTTCAGTGTTTGCGGATTTCGCCCATTTTTCTGCACTTTCTATTTCGATGTATCCAAAAAGCGTGTTTGTTTCCTTATCTAAAAATATGGAATAGTTACTTCCGCCATATTCATGAATCATATCCTTCATTTCATCCCAAAGCTCATTGTGACGCTTTTCATACTCTTTTTTCATTCCGTCAAAAAGCTTCATTTTAAATGCTTTCCTCATATTTTGTTATCCTCCTTTTTAAATTATCTTTTAAATAAAACTTCTTTTTCATAATTTTATACTTTTTTAGTCTTTGTACCAAATATATTTTTTAATTATTTATCAGGTTTGAAAAATTTATTTAAAACTTTATCAAAGCTGACACTCATGGCGTAAAATCCCAAATCGTTCGGATGGCATCCGTCAACCGTACAAAGCTCATCACCGCCGAAATTTTTGAACATTTTGCTTCCGTCAATAAAGTAGACATTCTTATCGCCTCTACTAAGTGCGTTTTTATATGTTCTTTTTATTATTTTAAGGCGTTTTTTTTCTTCATCATCCAAATTCACTCTCGGTCGGGAAGCAAAAATAATCGGAAGATCAGGATTTTTCTCCCTTATCTTCAAAAACATTTTTTCGTGTGTTTTTTCTAAATGCTCAACGGTAGGTGCATTATGATCATAATCATAAACAAAAACTCTCATTTTGAAGTTTGAGATATACTCGCTGACATTATCCTCACCTTGTGCACTTCCTGAAAAAGCCATATTTATAAAATCAGTATCATATTTTCTTGAGAGAATTGCCGGATATATATTACCGGGTCTTGAAGCACAGCCGCCTTGAGTTATTGAAGAACCATAAAATACTATCGGTTCTTTATATGTATATTCTTCGGGTGCTTCAATTAACGAATTGTTATCAATACCAACCCATATTCCGCTTACTTTGTTATAGGTTGGAAGATTTATGGTAATATCCCGCATTTTTTTGCTCGAAAAACTGATTTTTGATTCATAGCCACCCGTTTCCTCTATTTTTTTTATATCTATCGGTGGTTGAAACACTCCCGAAAATTCGTATACACCATTTTCTTTTACGAAAATATCACATCCGGGAGAACAGTTAAGAGGCATTGTTGCAGCAACAAAAACATACGGCAATACGACTCTTAAAATAATATAGTCTGAATCAGTCTTAAAACGTAATCTTCCGCCTGATGTACATTGAGACATTACACTTAAGGTTTCACTCATCAAAAAGCCTTCCGGAAATTTTCCCGAATAACCATTTGGAAGGCCGTGAATTTTTATCGGCACCTCTTCAGAATTATAAAAAACAGTCTTATTCCTTATTTCCGCACTGATAAAATCGGAAGCAAAATTTTTGTCAAACTTTTCTATGCGCATAAGTCTTTCTACCTCTTTTTTTACAAAATCGATATATTTATCGGAGATTTTTTCCCAAATTTCAAATCACCAAAAACACCTTTTACAAAAGTTTTCATTGTGTTTTCATCATACGAATATGCATTTATATATGTAACGCCGGAATTTTTATAATATTTATAGAAATATGGTGTACCAAAACTTGCAACGACAGTTTTGCTTTTATCAGCACAGTTTGATGCCCAAATTGATGTTGCCTCATCTCCCCAGAAGTCCATAGGACCAATAGGTCTGTGCGGAGTTCTGCAAAGTGCAAAAATTATAAGGTCGTTTTCTTTGCATGCTTTTTCAGTTTCATCTGTCCAGATATTTCTTTTTATATTAACATTGCAACCATATTCTTCAAACATTTCCTTTAATTTGCATAAATCTTCATATTGCCTGTCATCAGGAGTAACAACTATAATCATAACATTTTTTATTTTGTTTTTATCAGCAGGAATAATATTGTTGTTATCTGATATGAGAGTGAGGCCTTTTTTTGAAATATTTTCAGATATTTCTTTAAAGAAATCTATATCAACATCAGAATCAAAGGACTTCCCTTCCAAAATTCCATACTCTTTTTTCAGATTCCAAATTCTCTCTACTGCTTCATCAAGACGCTTTTCGGAAATTTCTCCTGAAAGAATTTTTTCTTCCATTAAATCTATGTACTCATAACAAGGCCATAAAAGAACATCGTTACCACTTAAAAATGATTTAACTGCATTTTCGGCAGCCTGATTTCCACCGAAGCCACCCATAACAAGTGCATCTGTTACAGTTACACCCTTGAATCCCAGTTCTTCGCGAAGAAGCTTTGTCGTAAGCTCATATGACAAAGTGGCACCGGGATACTGTCCGTCATTTTTTTCTGTCTGATATAAAGCTAAATTCTGGTGCCCCGTCATAATAGCAGGAGCTCCTTCTTCAAAAAGCGCTTTGTACATTTTCCCATATGTATTTCTCCATAATTCAATTGGGGTTTTATTATCAAATGGCGCTAAGTGTGCATCTATATATTCATCAAATGCAGTACCGGGATAATGCTTAAGAGTAGCAATAACACCCCTATCCTTCATTGCTTTTATTTCTTCTTTAACAATTTTTAAAGTCAGCTCCCAATTATCACTTACAGACCTTGTATCTGTAACCGGACTGAATTTTGACATATTAAGATCACACTCGGGCCAAAAACCCCAGTGTATACCCACTTTTTTATAATCTTCTGCCATAAATTCACCTGCATTGTAAGCAAGCTTTTTGTCGTCAGTCGCACCGAGCGCCATTTGTTTTGGAAGACCAATATTGTTTTTTTCTGCAAACCCACCGCCATCAGCAGATGTTATAAGCGGTACTCTCAGATATTTATTATATTCTTTTACATCATCCTTAAAATTAGGATTAGCCCCAACCATGAGGCCTTTCACAAGACCTTTGTTGTTGAATATGCCTCCAACCGGATATTTTTCCAAAAACTTTTCAATACTGCCACACATTTCAATATGTTTTTCGGTCTCACACTGACAAACAACAGTCTGTCCTATTTTTTCTCTTAATGTAAGTTCTTTCCATGATGATACTTTTTTCATTTTTTTAGTCCTCCACAAATTTTCCGTAAATATCGTTGTTTTTTATTTCAACCTGTTTTTCGGCTTCCTTATCAATTATAGAGTAAATCGCTTTACCCCAGATTGCATCTCCGAATTTATTGTCTTTTATCAAAATTTTTCCGTTTTCGGTCGGATTTTCTATTTTCCATAAGAAAATATGGTGTCCCATAGGCTGCGGCCAGATTTCAGACTTTCTGGGCATCTCTTCTCCGATATGAGAAAAACCTTCCCCTGCATTTTCACATATATTTCCCGAAAATTCTGCATACAAAGGAATTAATTCTCTTTGCTCATATGCCGCCATACCGCATCTCTTAAAAATATTGTTTCTTATTATAAAATTCTTTGCAGGCTGACATACTTCAATTGCACCCTGATGGGTTACGGCAGTATCATATATATCATCAAAAACACAATTTTCAACTGTTACATTTTCACATATATTCCAGAATTCAACCGCATTTCCGTATCTTATTTTCAATTCCTTGCTCCACACACTTCCGCCTATATGCTTAAAAACACAGTTTTTTATATGCATATTTTTTGTATGAATATGTCCATCACATGCAATCGCACAAGCTCCCACATTTATGAATGTAATGTCATAAATATTCAAATTTTGTCCCACTTCTGCAATAGCACTATGCTCTCTTGTTACACATTCAATCTGTGAATAAATTTCACAAGGATTTTTCTCTGAAAACATAAGAATGGTATGTTCAACATCTTTGGGAAGAATTTTTATTGTTCCAAAACAGTTATCCCAAAAATCTCCTTGCTTACATAAGTCTTCCTTTTCCCACCTTAATCTCCCGCAGGATTTTCCACCGTCAAAAACAAAATTACAGACTTCGGCTTTCACTTCTCCCTCATACTTCCAGATGTTTTTTTCTGTTTCTTTCCATAAGGATGCGTTTTTAACATCAACCGAGCCACAAAATATCGGGTTTTCTCCCTCTCCATAGGCACCATATGTAATACCGTTTTTTGTATATAATGCATCTCTTATAAACATTCCTCTCTTAAAAAGAACGGTATCGCCATCTTTCAAATCAAGTTTTTTATAGTCATCATAAAAATCAATATTGTAAATCATATTTTATTCTCCTATTAAAGTATTTTCGGCAATTTTATTCTCACTGTTGTACCGATGTTATACTCACTTTCAATCTCCAAACCGTACATTTCGCCATACATAATCTTAATTCTTTTATTTATATTATACAAGCCTATATGTTCGGAATTTATCCCATTTTCTTTCAAAGTTTGCCTGATCGAACAAAGCGTTTCTTCGTCCATTCCAATACCATTGTCCGCTATTTCAATAACAACCGATTCATCATCTATGTAACCATTTATATCAATTGTACCATAATTATTTTCCTTACATACAATTCCGTGATAAACAGCATTTTCTAAAACAGGTTGAAAACACAATTTCAAAACCTTATATTTTTTCATTTCATCGGGTATATTCCACTTTACCTCTCTTAATTCTTCATATCTTAACTTGAGGAAATCCACATATATATTATTATAGTATATTTCAGTTTCGATATCTGCAAGATTTTCTTCACTTTCAAGAATATATCTTAAATATTTCGATATTTTAAGCAGCATAATGGATGTTTTTTTATCGCTTTTCAAATCCCATATACTTTGCATATAAATTGTGTTTAACACATTGAACATAAAATGAGAATTTATCTGAGTATTTAACGACATTATCTGCCATTTCTGAAGATTATACAGCTTTAAGTCAAGTTCTTTTTTCAATTCTTCATTCATATTGGCAAAGCTGATTATCTTATCCGAAATATGTTTTATTTCTATCGAAGTTCTTTTTTTATCAGGAATATCTTCACCTTCAATCAAATTTTCTATCTGTTTTATCGGATGATAAATTCCAAAAACATATTTAATAACAACAATTCCACCTAAAATAAACAACACAAAAATCACAACAAAAACAACGAGTCTTTTACTTGTGCTTTCACTTGACAGAACATCGGTAGGATTAACAACTGAGTAATACCAATCATAATGCTGCGATTTTATCTTTGAAACTACATACTCAACACCATTATTTTTCACAATAAATGTATTACTCTGAGGATCCTGCTTTATTTTACTTAAAAACTCATCTTTTGAAATATCACAAAACATTTCTTTCATATAATGGTTATATATAATTTTATCATTCAAAAGTATATAAAACCCTTCTGACTTATCAGGAATAATAAAATTATTCAGTTCCCTTAAATCAATATTTACTGTTATAATACATCTGTTATTCCCTTTTTTAAATTCTTTATCAAATGTAACTAAAAAGGGATAGTTATTATCCATAGAACGCGGATAAATATAGATCCCCTCTTCCCTTTTTGTGTTTCTTATTTGACTTATCCAATTACTGTCATAGACCTCTCCCTGAACAAAAGCAGCTTCATCTTTTGATGTTATAAAAAATTCACCTTTTTCATTCTCTACATAAACATATATCGAATGAATATAATCATATAAGCTGTCAACAGATTCAATTTTTTCTTTTACATCGAGAGCATACTTTTTTTCTGCCACATAAGGATTTTCAGCTAAAAAATACAACTTAATTTTTTCATTTACATGGAAAAAATTAAGCATATTCTCTACACTTTCAAATGTCTTATCATACATACTTGAAACAGATTGCAATTTAGACATATTTGAATTAAGAATTTGTTCTTCCACCGACTTCATCGTATTATTATAAAAAATAACAGATAAAAAAATTACCAATAAAAGTACAGGCACAATAATTTCGACTATACTTTTTATGATAATATTATTAAAATTCAATTTGTTTTTTAAAAATTTCATAAATTCTCCGTGTTGTTAGCATTCTTTTTATATTCACTTGGTGAACATCCTACAATTTGTTTGAATTTCTGATTAAAATACCGGATGTTTGCATATCCAACAAGATTACTCACTTCCGTAATACTTTTTCCTTCTGCAAAAAGTTCCTTTGCTTTATTCATACGGATTTTCAATAAATAATTATAAAATGTTTCTCCTGTTTTCTTTTTAAAATATCTGCTGAAGTATGCAGAATTGAGAAATACTGCGTTTGCTACATCATCTCTGGAAATATCCCTGTAATAATTCATTTCAATAAACTTTTTCGCTCTCTCAACTATAAAAGCATCTTCCGGATTATGTGCTCTGATATTATAAATAAAGTAATCTACACATTTTTCATAGTCTGCAAATTTCTCAACTTTTGTAAAATTAATGCCAAGTTTTTCCAAATAAAAATATAAATGTTCTATTATGCTGTTGTAATACTCATTATTGTTATTACAATATTTATTTAATATAGACACAGCCTCTGCCTTTTCACCATTCACAAAGTGCATAAACAGCAAAGATATTATTTCTTTTATACCAATAAAGGAGCTTACAATTGGTGGTAGCTCAATAATATTCGAAAAATACTCTTTTTTCTGAACGCTTATATCTATATTTAAAATATCTTTAAAGGTTTTCACAAATTCTTCTGTGCTAAAATTCAGAAGTGATTTCTCGCATAGACACACAAAGAAAAAGCCTGAATTTGAATTCTCAATTACATAGACATTTTCAATCTTGAATTTAATTTTAAAAATATTCAAAAAAGCAATATAGATACCATTTTTACCATGCTTCCAATTTTCGATTATGTATTCATTGAAGTTTGTAATTTCAACAACAAATACACATCCGAAAGAATTCTCGAATGTTACCGGAAAATCCATTTTATTATATTTTTCTATTATAGAATTTTTATCTGTCATTCCACCTTTTAACAGATCGACAAAGAACTCTTCTGTAGACACTGAATTACTTGATTTTTTTAAATCAAGCTTCTTTTTAATATTATTTAAAGTATTCAATAATTCATCTATATCGATTGGCTTTAAAATATAATTTTCTACATGATACTCAACTGCTTTTTTTGCATATTCGAATTCCCCGAACCCGCTTATTATTATAATATGACAATCTAAGTCTATATCGTTTATTTTTTCAATCAACTCAATACCGGACATTTTAGGCATTTTTATGTCAGTAATAACAACATCAACTTTATTTTCACTTATATAAGAAAAAGCCTGTTTTCCGCCGGAAAAGCAACCAACCACCTCAAAATCAGGCATTTTGTCATTTATATATCTGCTTACGGTATCCCTTGTCATTTTTTCATCATCAATAATTATTACACTATACATAACAACACCTCATGTATTGGCAATGCTCCTATTAAAGGAGCATTGCCCTTAACTCACTTAATTTTATTTGTTTTTAAAAAATTCATCTACCTGTTTCTGATACGATTCTCTTATTTTGTCTATTCCGGCGTCTCTTGCTTTTTTCATATATTCCTCATACTTCTCTTCAACATTTTCAAAAATACCTGTGTTAAGACCTTTATATTCTTCAAACACAGTATTCATCTGTGCTATTTCTGTTTCAAGTCCTGTGTTGTCTAAAACTAAACCGGTTAAAGCAGAAGTCACTGTATATTTACCGTTATTTGATTCATCAAATATATTTTCCGTAAGAGGTTCAACAGGAGTATAATATGAATATTTTGAATTGCCGATGATCCATCTATATGCACCATAACTTACTGAAGAGCTCGGCTGATTTGTATATTCAAAAGGTTCCACAATGTTTTCCGATACTTTTTTATAATGCTTTCCTTCAATTCCGAATACCATCATATTATATAAATCTTTTCCGCTTTCGGTATTAAAAAGTTCAATTACCTTCCATGCAACATCAGGATTTTTAGAAGCAACACTTATAGCAGTACCGCCTGCACCGTTTTCAGGATAAATGTAATCATAATCTTTTGTTTTTGCAACTTCGATTTCAAAACCAAAATTCTTTTCCGTTCCTTCTATTGCAAATTTGTTCATATCTTCCTGCATTCTTGTACCTGTATGCCACAATGAATATCCGTCTTCACTGCCCATCGCTGTATCAGAAGTTCCCATACTTGCAATATCTTTTCTTATGTACCCTTTTTTAAAAAGCTCTGCAACTCTTTTAAATGAATTTATTCTTTCGGGAATTTCATCCATATACAAAACTTTATGCTCAGGATCACCCATTTTTATAAAGAATCTGTTTCCTACAGAATCATATCCTTTTTGAAGTGTGTGTGTAAGACTGTCAAGAGGCATATACCCCATTTTAAGTTCACCGGCAGCATTTAATGTATCAAGATAATCTTCCACAACATCCCAGCAGGAATCATCAAAAGTTTCTGCTTTCTGCATGATTTCTTCTGCTTTTTTTGCATCCCAATATTTGTCAGCTAACTTTTTCTGTGTTGCTAATGAATAATCAACCGTTGTAAGAATCTGATAATTCGGAACATAATAGCGTTTTCCGTCTACTAAAGCATAATCCCAAATCCACTGCGGAAATGCATCTTTAAATTTTTCAGATTTTGCAATATAGTCATCAAGAGGAATAAAGCTTTTATTTCTTACTTCATCAACATATTGAAGCTGATATGTCTGAACAATATCCATAGGCTTACCACTTGTTTGCATTAAAAGGAATCTTTGAGCATAATCACTGAATGTAACAGGAGTGATATTAAGCTCTACATTTTCAAATCCTTCATAGGTTTTTAATTTTTCATTGACCGCCCTGAATACATCTTCGGAATCTTTTTGAACTCCGACACCACTCATTATCCAGTTTATTACCACCTTTTCTGAGTTACCGGAATTTTGATTTTTTTTGCAGCCTGATAAACAGCTTAATGCCATAACAACTGCTAAAACTAACGCAATTTTTCTCAATTTCATTTTTTCTCTCCTTTTTATTATATAAAATTAGAATAATTTACATATATGGAATTCGTGAGCATACTGTGCATCTTTAAATACTACTGCGCTGTATATTCTCGCTCTGCCGTAAGAAATGCCTAATACATAATCACCGGCTTCTATATCTTCAGCTGTTCCTTTATAATAATTTTTACCATCGTATATAAGTACTGATGTGGTTTCAAGCTCCTGCACTAAGTTTACCCCTGTACCCGGGTGAATATTTTCATGACCAGGCGTTCCGTTGTCAATCAGATTAAAGTTGATTACGCTGAAATTACCATCAGTTTTAACCTTATTAACTTTTGATAAGAATAAACTGTAACCAGCTTGAGTACTTCCGCTTGAAAGTCTCTCATAAAAATTATATGTTGTATCATCGGTATCAGCTTTTGTATAGAAATCCAAATCAAAATTGGTATCATAATACGAGAATAATTTTTCAACCCTTCCTACCTTACCGCTTCCATCCATACTACACTGAATAATGTCACCCTCTTCAAAAGCAGAACAGGTATTTATCAGATCATTGTCATCTGTCGTTTCAAGTATTACAGCATTTCCCAAAGCATCATAAGTTTCAATATAGGCACAATCAATTCCTTTTGAAACACTCACAACACCATACATTTTACCTGAAGCAGATACTGCTGTTGCACCGGTTGAAATGTGTGCAATATAGCCCGGAACACCGGATTCAAAATCAAGGTCATAAATTATAACATTTATTGATTCATCCATTACCGTCGGAAGATTATTAGTGGAATTTCCCGCTTTGAATTCTTCTTCATCTCCGGATACAGGGATTTTTATTACGCCCACATTATCACAGTATATAGTACCAAGGTCCGAAGCCCATGATGAAAAATATCTCCAGTCATAAAGCCACTGTCTGCCACCGTATTTTCCTGAAATCAGAATATAATCATCACTTACTTCAAGCTGTTTGTCAGCAGATGTTGATACAACACGAACATCAGTTACAATATGCGTTATATTGCCCTGTCCATCATGCTGATATTTCGTAAGCGAAGGCTGAAAAGCCAACAAATTTCCGGTATCACCTTCTCCCGGTTCTCCGTCATCATAATTTGTGACTGCATTTGAATTGTTTATAAATGATACAAGTGCATTATACACTACCGATGAATCCACACGCTTGCCGTTAAGATAACATTTTTCGGGGATGTTGTATTCTGTAAATTCGCTTGTCTGTGAATCAAAAATCCTTACCTTCACATTACTATCAAATACCCCTTCACTTAACACACCTTGTAAATAACCGTATATCATACCGCTTTTAACAAAATCCATACCTATGATTTTATTCATAACATCAAGATAAAAAGTTGTACTTATGCCGAGTTCAAGTTTACTTGTTCCATCTGCATTATTTTCTGTAAGAGTATAGAATTTATCATTAACCTCGTAAGGTTCGCCTTTTATATAGAATCTTAGAGGTGAATCTTCTCTTGAACGAAGTACACCTTTTATCTGTTTTCTGGAAACCTCTACATAATAATTATTTCCGTAACTTGCTATTGAAACTGCATCTCCGGGTCTTATATCAGTAGGAGATATAACTTTGTTTTCGTAGGTGATATAACTTGTTACATCCTGAGCACCTAAATCTATACTGTTATTCCCGTTACAAGTATTACCATATTCAAAGTAAATTTTACCGTTTCTCTGTGACTTAACAACAAAGCTCTGATAATCAAAAATAATTATAACATCATAGCCTGAACCAAAATTAGATATAAGTTTTATATATCCGTTTTTCGGAACATATTGATTGTCCATTTTTGAAATAACTTTTCCATTGTACAAAACTACAGCACCGGTCTTTATTTTATAATTTACTTTTTTATCACTATCGGAATTCAAATATTCAATACTTGTATTATCAGCTTTTTTGATGTCACTACCGTTTATTCTGACTTCTTCAACATTGTTATTCACAAAAGCTGAATAAATAACAGGTGCTGTCTGCGTCAATTCCTTTTTGTAATAAAAATCTATGTAACAACCAAAATATTTCTTTATATCACTGTTATTTGTGATATATCTTTCATTACCTATTCTCACTTCGTTATCCGGAAGCATTTCATTCGTGTTTCCCACAAGGAAAAGATTATTTACACCGCTTAACAATCCATATCCTTTTTCAAGTTCAAGATAATCTTTAAGTAAAGTTATATTTCCTACATTTTCAACTCTCTCGCCGTCATGGATATATCCTGTTACCATATTAACTTCAAGTACATTAAAAAGCATTCTTGCAAGTGCCCCTGCACCTAAATAATCCTTACACAATTCATCAGGAACACCTCTTAATGCGCCCAAATCATTTGCAGTAAGAATATACCCAGCCGCATATCCTCCTGTTGTTGCAGCTTTTGCAGAATATCCCAGAAGTCTAACAATACTTGCAGCAGCCTCACCTAATGTAACATCATCTTCGGGATAGAACATATCAACACCTTTCCCGTTCATTATCCCCATTACATTCATAAAGTTAATTGATTTTGAAGCATAATAATCAACCGAAACATCTTTATAAGACACACCTCTCATTGAATCAAGAGAATTATCATATTTTAACAGTCTTGTTAAAATTTCTGCAAGTTCTGCTCGAGTTAACGGGTCATCTTCATTATATTGTGCATCAAATATTTCTAAATCGTAAAAGAATTTTATGTATCCCTGCTGCCCGTAATTTTTCGCTTCTTCTGCAACTGCAATGATATTAAATGATAAAAATACAATTACAAGAACAGTGATTATACTTAATAATTTTTTCATTTTATCCCTCCTGTCCGATAAGATTTATAAATCTTAAAAGTACTGTTGCCGCTTCAGCTCTTGTTGCATTTTTTAAAGGCTCAAACTTGCCTTCCGGTGTTCCTGTCATAAGCTTTTCTCCAACAGCTTTGTTTATATACTCGCCTGCCCAATCGCTTATGATCTCGTTATCAGAAAACGCTGTTTCTTCAGATGATACAGCATCTTTTTCTGTCTGATACTCCAAAACTTCGATAAGCATTTTTGCCATCTGTTCTCTGGTTATATTTCCATTTGGATTAAATACTCCGTTATCACCGTTTACAAACTTTTTGGAATATGCATCCAAAATAACATTGGTATACCATTCATCCTGTTTAACATCTGAAAATGTAGGTCTGTAAGTTACTTTTAAATCATCAAGACCAATTCCTCTGTAAAGAAGTGTCAGCCATTCAGCACGTGTGATGAAGGAATCGGGTTCAAATCCGTTACCACGCCCGTTTATAAGCCCTTTTTTATTTAATTCTTTGATTGAATCGTATGCCCAATGTCCTACAACATCTCTCAAAATTTCAGGTTCCGGTTCAGGTATATATACAAAGTTGCTTTCTTTTTCTTCATTTTCCGCTTTAACCTCGCTTTTGGAAGAATATGAGGATCCGGAGGAGGAAGAACTGCTACCACCACCGGAAGAACCACCGATATAAGTCCCCCCGCTTACAGATATCTCATTACTCGGAAAAGCAGTTGTGTTTTCAGGTAAAACATCATTTTTAGGAGTAACCTCAAAAACAATCTTATTTCCTGCATCAGCATTTTGAAGTGAATATGTAAGTCCCGTTCCAACTTTCGTTTTTCCGCTTCCGCTTACTCTGTACCAGATTTTCTGAGTTGCAGTTTCATTTTCTGCATCTGAGTTTTCGTCATAATAGTCGTAATCTGCAACTAATACCGAACCAACAGCTGTACCGCCCGTGATTGTAACAGTTTTTGCAATCGGTTTAAACGGAAGCGTATAAGCTGCCTCAACAGAAGCACCTGTATATTCACTTTCGGTTGCACCGATTGAAAACTCCGATTTTGGTGTGATAACACATTTTACAAATAAGTCAGTTAAATCAGTAACATCTGCTTCTATATCTTTAGCTGTATCTCCATCACTTACGGTTGTTGACTTAATTTGCGTCCAATCTGTTTTATTCGCTGAAGTATACCATATTATTTGGGTATCTTTTTCCAAATCTGCGTTTGCGTCCGCATAAACATATTCTACCACCAAAGTATTGTCATCTTTTTTCTTTATTTCTGATGCTGTTATCATAGGTGGTACAGCTTTAAATATTACCGGTGATTCATATTGTTTTATTAAAACACCATTAACTTTTTGTTTTACAACACATTTTATATATCTGTTGTCATTTATAATTGTATACTGATTTGAAGTATCATTTTCTTGTTTCAATACCCAGTCATCATTCGTCATCGGATATTCATTATCATTTTTACTTTCATACCAATCATAAAAAACTTGCGTTCCGGTTGTATTTCCCGAAAAATTACAGGTTACTGTTCCACCCGGAAGAAAACTGTCAACAGTAAGCTTTATATCTGTTAATTCTTCTAAAGTTGCTTTAGTGTAATTTGATGTTATATTCGGTGAATATGCCATAATATTATCTAAATATGTATAACAGGATGTATTTGCAAGTGCAAAAATTGTTGTGAAGCTTGTATCAGTAGTAGAATTTCCCGGAAAATCATAATTAGCCTGTTCTTTTCTCAAATTCCCATTGTGATATATAGCAATATTTCCCACACCAACAGGATTATCAAATTTAAATGTAAATGTAGAAGGTGTAGGAGTAGAACCTATATCAGAAGGCATCCCACCACCAGCTAAAGTTTCATAATTCTCTGCATATTCATAAATACCGTATCTTAATGTTGCATTATTTCCGTATAGACCTACAAAACCAAGATCGAGATGAACATTTGAAGGACTGAATGTATTTGCAACTGTTTCAGCATCAAACTTAATTACAACCGGTTTATTGTTTTCTACCGGAAAAGTTACATTATGCCTATAAGAGTTGTTATCTAAATTAAGCTTTGCTCGCTTGTTTTCCGAATCAAATTCAATTCCACTATTTCCATACTGTGCTATAAAAGTTTCAGATGTATATGAATTAAAGTTCTCTTCATAGAGTTTTTCTAAAAGAACATTAAAATTAAATCCTGATAAAAATGTTTTCCCCTGTGCATCTAAAACTGTCGGAGTCATAAATGTGTATGTTTCCCCGAGATTAAACGGATTTTCGGGAATTATTTTTATACTTTTGTTATCCTCGGTTGAAGCATTGAAATTTAATGTTCCTGTTTCGCTGTATGCCATGAGGTGTTCTTTGAACGAATTAAAATCAATCTCTTTATTAAAATTAATTGTTACCGAATCCGAAAAAGCACTTATACTTTCCACATCAAGTTGTGTTACGGGTTCATCTGCATATACAATGCTCATTCCCAAAAGCATCATAAGTGCAAGAAAAACTGCAAAAATTTTTTTCATATTTTTTGTCCTCCTTTTACTGTACACCAATTTTTGTCAAGTCAATATTTTTTTTCAGGACTGACTGTTCATAAATATCATTCATAGTGTAGGTGTTATTTGTTATTGTCATATATTTTGCCTGGTCTTCGTTTTTAAAATATTTTCTTGAAACAATCTTATTTATGTAGTTATTCGTATTTATTAAATAATAATATCCATTAAAAATTGTATCCCAACTTGTAAAAATTGCTACATTGTCTGAAACCGTACTTGAAGGATAGGAAGCCTCTAAACCTCTTTCAAGCATTTTTGCTTTAGCTTCCGAAACTTTCGGATATTTTCTTTTCCAGACACCGCTATCCACATCCAGCATTCTGTACTCACTTGTAGAAAGTGCATAAAACATCTTATCAACACCGTTTTCTGTTATATGATAGTCAAGGTTGTTATTCCACTGCGTATACATAGGAATATATACATTCATAAATACATTGTCCGTCCAGTTGTTTTCGTATCCGCCACCGTTAACAATCCCCATAGGCATATTTTCAAATACATTATGATGAACATCTAAAAACGGATCGCAATAGTCATTATAAATTCCAACACGCATAGCAACCTTTTTGTCATGTGAACCGTCGTGCTCCGGTGTCATTACATTGGGAATATCATGAAAATAATTATATCTTATTTCACTTCCTGCCTGAATTTCAGCACCATATGTACAAGAGTATATCATTCCTACATCTGTGCTGTCATTTGCACAGTTATAAATATCATTATACTCAATTATAATATCGTTTCCACCCATGAGAATAGCATTACAAGCTGAATTATACAAATCACAGTTTGAAATACGAAGTCCCATTCCGTAAAGATAAACAAGCGGAATATCCTTTTCAAATCTGTTACAATCATAAAAACTGCAATTTTCTATATAGTGATTTGCAGGAATAAGGTTAATTCTATCTCCTCCCGAAACCTTGACAGCACCTTCTCCCGTATTATAAATTACTGAATCAACAACGCCATGATTATAGGCTTTTTTGTAATCCTTATTATAAAATGTTGTTGGTGCATTACAATCGAAACCATTCATGGTTTCATATTGCTTCAATCTTATTTCCGAGCCGATAATTACACCTGTTAAACCAATATTTCTTATAACGCAGTTATCAACAGCAATATTTCGTCCGCCATATATAACAATTCCATTCGTACGGGATAATTCAAAATTAAAATCCTTAAAATTTATATATGAAGCATCGTTTGTCTTTATAAAAGAATCCGTTACTGCATTTCCATAAATGCTGAGTCCTACAGTTGCTGAAACAATATCACTTACAGGATATAAATAAAGCATACCTGTTTTTCTGTCAATATAGTATTCATTTTCTTTATCAAGTGCTTCTAAAAAATTCGTAATGCAATAACGATTATTTTCAGCTACACCTCTCTGATTATGCTCTTTAAATGTAACAATATTATTTTCTTTATCAACAGTCCCTATTTCTACGCCTTCATAATCATATCCGTTTGTAAACCATCCTTCTATTATTACATCTGAATAATCAGTTGCACTTTCAATAGCTTCATCGGTATATGTAAATTTTGAAGGATTTTCAGTACTGCCTTCTTCAATGACAGTATCCACATTGAGATATTTTTGTTCTCCCGAAGCTATATCCGGATACCTTGCAGTTACCATTGGTTCATCGTTGAAAAACACTTCCACATTAGGAATTTTTGAAGTTAAGCCACCACCATAGCGGTTATTATCACCATATTCATATATGCCATAATCCTTCAAATCAACACAATATATATTGTTTTCGGTTGCATCGGGAAGTCTTCCCAGAATGTATGAATCTGTAACTTTTGCAAAATCGGCTCCCGAAATTTCAATTCCACCCGAAAAAACAACTTCTTCACCGTTATATGACTGATATGTGATATGGCAATCCTCAGTTCCCGAATCTTTTTCAGTAAAATCAACTCTGTCGGTAACAGGATATGTTCCGCCTCTGAAATACACATTTATTCCGCCTGTTGGGAGTCCGTTTGATTCTTTATAAAGTCTTACTGCATTTCTGGCACCTCTTAAAGACTTTAAAGGTTTTTCAATAGTTCCGAGATTAAAATCATTTCCGTAAGGAGAAACAAAAAATTCTTTTCCACAAGAATCAGAATATGTGTATTCTGATTTCTCGCCCAAAGGCTTCATAGAGTCGTTTTCCCAAACCATAAGCTTGATTTCTTCTGTGCCGGAAGGAATGAAATCTGTCAATTCTTCAATCAGCTTTACACCCTCAAGGTTAAAAGGAATTTCATAATCCATTTTTGTCTGAATATCCGTCAGCATATTTTTGCTGTTATAAAATGCAATAAAAAGATTAACTTTCTTACCCTCATTGAATTTATTTATAACAAATGTATTTAATTGGGCTTCCGAATTTTCACTTAAACTAAAGCTTTTTCCATTATGAGCTTTCAGATTAAGACTTATTTCCATACTGCTATCATTAATAACAGCTATTTCACTGTTGATTATACAGTTTTCCCCGATTTTTGTCAACAATCTGTAATTTTCAATGTCGCCTTCAAAAGTAAATTTATATGAATAATAACCGTCTGAATCAACCACGGCATATCCTATGTGTCCCAAAGATTCTGTTTCAAAGCTGTCTTCAGGCAGAACTTCTTTTTCAATCATAAGAATATTTACATACTTTCCTGCATTTTTGGGATCAACATTCCCCTCAACCCAAATAACATTTCCATCATAAAGTTTTGTAGCGGAAATGTTTTTTGAAAAAGAATTGCCGACCAATTCAACAGGAATTTTTTCACCATTACCACAATCTATATAGACAGAACAATCATACAGATTTTTATCAAAATTCAAAGTGTGATAGTAATATCCTCGACTGTCTGTTTTTGCAGTACAGGAATAAACCGTTCCGTTTTTTCTTTCTATACAAATTTTAATATTTGTGTCAGCTTTTTCTTCACCCAGATAGCCTTTAACAGCTACGGTAGCATTTTCTGCATTTAAAGCAATATTATAAATTGTTTCAGCCGAAGCACAAAAGCTCATACATAATATCAGACATAAAGTTTTTATTAAGAATCTTTTTATCATTTTTTATCCTTTTCTTTATGGGGGGCAGGCTATCCCCGCCCCCTTTTGTATCTTAATACTATTTCACTGATTTTTTAACACTATTTGATATGGATGTCATACTTTCCAGGCTATTCCATAAAAATGCATTTATAACCACAGGCTCTTCTGAATCAAAATCCAATTCATAATTTCTAATGATTGCATCATTTTCTTCAGAAAGCGGAATTACTTCAATATCAATCAGCTTATTATTCTCTGAATATGCTGCAACAATAAGTGTTGAAGAAGGAACATTTTCTCCTGTATAACTGTTAACCGATATACTTCCGTTCACTTTCTTATCGTTCTTTGCTGCACTTAAGATAAACGTTGCGATATCTTCATTAAAGTCAACTACTTTATACATTTTTATATTATCTACATACTGCGGAACACCGTTTCCTGCATTGAGTCTGAAACCAAATTCACCTTCACTTACACCTTCTTCAACATAAGGCTGTGAAAGATATAACTTTTCGTTTTTGTAAACCGTAAGAATTCCGTCTTCAGGAAGAATTAAAAGTGATGATTCTTTATCTGTATTTAATCCAGGATATTGATTTGGAATTGCCGTTATAGTATCTGTTGGGGTAAACGGAAGTGTATTCAGCGTCCAATCGGAGAAGAAACGTATACCTTTTGATGTGCTGTCATCCCAATCAAAAGCACCTGAAACATAGCTCATTTTGTAAAACACATCAAGATTCCATGTTGAGTCTGTTGCGATATCTGCTTCCATAATCAAATCTTTCCAATTTGCTCTCTGAGGATATGATGCCATGTGTGTAAACGCACCGTTATCAGCATAGCCCGCAAGCTTTAATCGTTTGTTGCCGTCATCTTCAACATCAATTTCAAAATGAGAAGCATTATCACTTACAGTTTCCGGCACTGCAGCCTGCATTGCAACGTTGTAATCACCGTTTAAATCGTTTATTGTTTCACAATTTTCAAAATCCTCTGCCCAGAATTTTTCAAGCATAAATCTCTTCTGGAAAAGCTGTAAGGTTGTATAATTTTCGTCATGAAGTCCGTCAATAGTAAGAGTTATTTCTTTATCCATTTCAAAAGCACCGCTTTCGGGCTTTATAACTAAAGTTTTACCGCTGTTTTCCAGAGTTTTTGTTGTTGCAACCGCTTCTCCCAAAGAAGTAACAGTTACAGCTGATTGAAGTTCACTTTCAACTACAGGTGAAGTAAAATCAACCTTGATATATTTTGAAGTAATAGTATAATCTTCCATTTCAACAACAGGAATTTCGGAAGCGTTGAGAACAACCGGTTTATATGCTTTTAAATTGTCAATATAAACATCTACATCATTTGCGCCATTCTTTCTGAAGCCGAACAAGCCGTATGAATCACGAAACATATCTCCGCTTGCAGTGAGCTTGTGCACACCGTTATAATACCAGCTTACAGTTTCAGTTGTTCCTGATGTTTCCATTGAAACAGCAACATTTGTTTTAGCATCTGTCATTGCCAGTGCGTCATTCCAGTTCCCATTATATAAAAATGTATCACTAAAGGATAAATATCTCAACTTTTCACCGGATACATTATACTCACCCTGTCTTGCGGTAACATCAAGCTGTCCCGAATTTGCATTTGTTACATCATATTCCAAAACATAATCTGTGAAAGCATTTTCATTTGTCACAGCAGGAATAATGAAGTAATCTGCATACGCTGCACCATAAACTCCAAGGTTTCCGTGAATTACCATCTGACCGTCAACTAAATCGGCAATATATGTTCCCCTTGAAGCATAATCCCCGCTAAGCTTGAAGCTTGTAAGCGACGGAGTATAACCATTTCCGTAATTTCTTATTTTAT
The DNA here is from genome assembly GCA_964537245.1 of uncultured Oscillospiraceae bacterium. Taxonomy (GTDB): domain Bacteria; phylum Bacillota; class Clostridia; order UMGS1840; family UMGS1840; genus UMGS1840. The sequence goes on along the minus strand of CAZHZL010000025.1, from coordinate 7,090 downwards.
ATGCTGCTGCAAATTCTTCATTTGTTGCATAGTCAAAGCTATCGGCAAATAATTTTTCAAACTTGAAAACTTTATCATAAGTTATAGTTGAAACACCATCTGTTAAGCCGTTTACCGAAATTTTGTAATTTTTATCAAGTTCGAAATTTGTTTCAGGCTTAATAATAAGGTTGTTTCCATTTGCGGTAACCATTGCGGAAATATTATCAGCTCCGTTGGTGATAGTGGCAGCAGCACCGCTTACAGCTTTATTCAAGCTAAGTGTTATACCGCTTGTTAAATATTTTTCACCGGTTAATTCAAGAGCAGAATAATCTTCCATAGCTGCAGTGTAAACCTTTAAGTTATCAAAGTAAATTGGTGTACTCCATGCTGAAATTGCAAAATGTGTGTTATACAGTGTCACATCAGCATTGTCCATTGTTGCTTCACGCTTCAATTCACTGTCGGAATATATTGAATAATAATTCAAGCTACCGTTATTACCATTTTTATTATACTGTTTTCTTGAAATAGTATAAGATTTTTTAGCTGTAAGCTCTGCATCCGAAAGACTAAAATTGCCCTGATCGAAAAACTGAAAATAACCAGAGTAATAAGAAAGTATTCTTGCGTAATTCTCAAATTCGCCATCTACCATACGAACATGCATCATATATGATGGAAAGGTTGTTCCGTCTACACTTTCAACATCAAATTCAATAGTATTATGCTGAGTATTTACAGCCTTCGCCCTTAAAAACTTATCAGATTTTGTAAGCTTTACTCTGCCGTTTTCGGAATCAAATTCAAAGCCCATTGATTCATCAGTTACCGAAGGAGCAGACCCATCTATTCTTCCTATATAGCTATCTGTCATAGCTTCTAATGAAGAATAGCTTGAAAAATCATCATTAACTATAACATCAAATGTTATAAGTTTTGTTGCGGTAAGTGTGTTTGCATCGTCTGTTGCCGTGAAATTAAGGAAATAATTTTTAGTTATATCCATTTTCTCTGTAAGAGTAACATGGGCAACATTTGTGTTTGATGCTGCTTCATCAACGGTTATATTAAATGTCGCACCTAAAGATGTTCCGTCCTCTGTTGTAACATCACCTGTGATTGATGTCAGTGCGTTTGAAAATTCCAGCGTCATACCGCTTGTTACTACATTGTAGAAATCAAGGGTTAAAGCTGTTCCTTCCGCACCTGTGGGAATGATGCATAATGTAAGCATTAAAGCTAACATAAGCATGAGTGATAAAAATCTTTTTTTCATGATTTTTCTCTCCTTTTTTTATATTTTTTTATTTTTTAGCTTAATAATTATAATCTAAAATTTTATCGATTGCTTCTTTATCTGCTTCTTCATTTATTTCGCCGTTGGAAATCACAATAAGTCCTCTGTCGTCCCAGAAAACTTTTTTTGAAAGAGCTTCCGAAACGGCTCTTAAAGGAACAAATGTTCTTCCGTCTGTAATTTTCGGTGCCGCCTCCATAGTAAATTCTTCATCGGAAATTGTATACTTTGTTTCGCCAATTTCCATTTTTATTTCCTTGTCATCGGTTTTTACCGTAACTACTCCGTCGTTATAAGAAACCTCTGCCCCGAAAGCCTCGGAAATAAATCTTATAGGAACAAGAGTTCTTCCGTTTTCAATAAACGGTTTGATTTCCGGATTCTGACTGTCTGCCAAAGAAATTTCACCAAAAGTAACCGCATTTTCTTCATTAACCTTCAATATAACGCTGTTATCTGTAATTTCAGAATATCTGTTTTTCTTATAGCCTATTTTAGAAATATCAAGTTTTTTCATTTCGGGATGTGTTTCAAAAATTTTTGCATCCTCACGGAATCTGTAATCGCCACGGTCTATATCAACAAAGCCAATATCATTTTTTGTTATAAAATTATTTTCAACCGTACAGAAGTCACCATGTATTCCCGGAGTCCAGACTGTTTCCTTAAAAAAGCTTGTAGTAAAAAATTCAGGTGTTTCATAAAATGTCATCACATTGCCCGAAATTATCTGATCCGGCTGCCAGCATGCCGCACCTCTCTCCAGCATTTTTTCCTTAACAGGTTCCCACTGCGGATAATATTCCTTGAATTTTTCATTTTCGGTAAAGAGCGGATTAATAAAGTTCGTCATACCCACATACCAGAAAGGATGACCTTTTGAGTTGTAGCTCGAACTTGCACCGTTATTTCCAAACACACGAATAGGGTTCATAACATTTATAAACAAATTATCGTACCAATTATTTTCATAACCTGAAGCCTGGTAGAGTCCGCTCGGCAGATTGGCAAAAATATTATGATGAACTTCTAAAAACGGCTGACAGTTATCATTATAAACCCCATGTCTTGATACAGATCCATCAACCATATAAATTGCGTCACCCGGATATCCAACATTGTCAACATCATGGACATAATTGTATCTTATTTCAGTACCTAAATTATGTTCATTGAACCAACCGCAAGAATAAAAAACGCCCATATCGGAAATATCAATACAGTTCTTATAACAGTCATTATATTCCATAATCAAATCACAGCCGTCAAACAAGACTGCTCCGGCAGGGGTATGGTGAATTGAACATCCTCTTACTGTATTTCCCATTCCCTCAATTCTTACTCCACCAGAAGCCAACACTGATTCATACCAACCCACATAAGAAATATCGCAATTTTCTATAAGATGATTTGATTTTTCAACCTCTAAAATATCACCGCCGGAAACAAAGACGCCCCAGCTGCCGGTATTTTTGATAACCGAATTTGTAATCTTATGGTTATAACCTGCCCAGTCTTTTTCCCATTCTTCACGACTTATCTGTTGAGTACCAGCATCATACATATAATCAGTGGAATAAACCGCTCTCATTCCTCTTGATGCCTTAATTGAATCAGTATAATTTACCACACCTATACCGGCTGCAGTTCTTCCTATGTTTTTAATTTCACAGTTATCAATTTGAACATTTCGCCCTGCTTTAATATAAACTCCGTTTGTACGGGCTAAAGTTATATCAAAACCTCTTAAAGTTATATACGAGGCATGGTCGCAGAATATCAGGTGATCTTTCCTTGCATCCCGACCAAACTTTGTTACACCTACACGCTCATTTTTCAAATTTTCCCTTGCATACAAATACAGTGTACCCGTATTTTTATCAATATAATATTCACCCTGAGTATCAAGCTCATCTAAAACATTTAGATAAACATATCTTCTTCTTTCCACAGGCCCGCTACCGAGTTTATGTTTCAGAGTTATAGTTTTGTTGTTATAATCCACCGAATGAATTACTGAAGATTCAAATTTCCAGCTTTCGGGCCAGAAACCATACACAGCAACATCTTCATAGGTTGCCCATCTTTCGATTTTATCGTCAGTATAACCGAATGTTGCACCTAATCCGTTTGCAGGACTTTTAATTTTACTTTCCGCGCCTACCTCGTAATAATCCCAGCCTAAAAGCTCATTTCTGTTTGGAACTCTTGCTATATCAAGCGGTTCGTCATCGCAGAACACCATAAGTCCGGGAACGGCAAAACGCTGAGTTTCTCCGCCAATTTCAAATGGCTCGTATGTTTTTCCGTTATAGTCCCAGGTTCCGAAATCTGTAAAACCGTAATCCGAAAGATTAACACTTACAATTTTATCTCTTACTTCGGGATAAAATCTATCTAAAATTTTTTCATCTTTCACCTTTTTGAAAGCTTTTCCCGGAATATATACACCGCCTGTTATTTCAACTTTTTCTCCGGGATATTCCTGATAAACTATCGGAGCATTTTCCGTTCCCGAATCTTCTTCAGTTAAAGTAAAGCTTTCCTCTAAGGTATAGAGTCCTCCTCTTACATAAACCTTTATACCGCCTTCGGGAAGCCCGGAAGTATTCTTGATTTCGCGAATTTTATCTCTTGCTCCAAAAAGTGTGGCAAGCGGTGCATCAATTGTACCTGAATTTCCATCATCGCCATCTACGGCAACATAAATAATGTAATTTGATGTGCTTTCTGCATTTACAAAGCTCAAAGGCAAGCTTAAAAAAAGCAACACTGTGATTAAAATTGAAATAATTCTTTTCATTTTTCTACCTCTTTCTCATTTATTTAGACATTTTTTTTATATTTTGTTCCCTAACCCTTCACAGAACCAACAAGTAAGCCTTGTGAAAAATACTTCTGAAAAAACGGAAATATCACTAACATAGGACCTGCTGCAACCATTGCCATAGCATATCTTAAGCTTTCTGTCGGAGCTTCAACATTATCTAAAAGTCCCATACCATCAGTTGAAACTTGTTTTAAAAATTCAGCTTCATTAAGTATTTTTTGCAGCATATACTGTAAACTGTATAGTTTTGCATCATTTATATAAATAAGCGTAGTGTTCCAGTCATTCCATTTGCCGAGCAATGTCATAAACCCAATTGTTGCAAGAACAGGAGTTGAAAGTGGAATTATAATTTTAAAAAGTATCTGTATTTCGGAAAGCCCGTCAATTTTTGAAGCTTCTACAAGTTCATTCGGAAGTCCCTGAAAAAATGTTCTAACAACGATGACATTCCATGCACTGATAATGCTCGGAAGGATATAAATCCAAATTGTATCATCAAGATGCAAAAACCTTGTGTTTATGAGGTAACTTGGAACAAGTCCACCGCTAAAAAGCATCGTAAAAAACAAAAAGAAGCTGAACTGTTTACGAAATTTACAATTTTTCCTTGAAAGCGGATATGCTGCAAGAGCAGTTACAATAATTGCAAGTACAGTTGTTGCAAGACTGAATATAATTGTTGTTTTATACGCATTAATCATTGTATCAGGATTTCTGAAAATCTGTTTATATGCCGCAAAGTCCAGTACTTTTGGAAATAAAGTGTAACCATATTCTTTTATTGCAGCTTCCGATGATATTGATATTGAAATTAAAAGTATAAAGGGCAATATATAAGCCAAACACAAACATATGAAGAATACATGAAGTATAGTCTGCCCAAGTTTTGTATGCTGTTTCATTCTTTATTCGTCCTTTCCCTAAAATAAACTATTTTCCGGAGCAATTTTAGTTACAATTGCATTTGTTATTATAACAAGACACATTCCTACAAGCGATTGAAAAAATCCTATTGCAGTAGATATGCTCATGTTCCCATCTTTAAGGCCTCTGAATACATATGTAGGTATTATGTCTGTTGATGCATAAAGTCCACCAATGTTTCGTGGCACCTGATAAAAAAGTCCAAAATCTCCGCCAAATATTCCACCAACAGCTAAAATCGAAGTAATGCACATAATTGATGATAAATGCGGTATACAAATATTGATTATCATTTGTAATTTATTTGCACCATCTAAAGTTGCAGCTTCAAATAATGAATCATCTATTGACATAAGCGAAGCATAATAAAGGATTGAATTCATTCCTACGGTTGCCCATATATGTACAATATTAAGAATAAACGGCCACGCATTAACCTCAGAATACCAGTCAACTGCATCAATTCCCAACAATCCTATAAATTGATTCAAAACACCTGATACAGGATTTAAAATAGCGTAAACTATAAATGCAATAAGTACCATCGAAAGAAATTTCGGCAATATTACAATAGTATTGTAAACCTTTACTGCTTTTCTTGATGCAAGATTAAAGAAAAGCAGAGCAAGAATAAGTGCTGTTATCATATCAAATATTATAAATCCGCCATTATATAAAAGAGTATTCCTTGTTACTCTCAAAGCATCGGAAGATGTAAAGAAAAATTTAAAATTATCGAAACCAACCCATTCACTTCCCCAAATACCAAGATTAGGATTAAATTTTTTAAATCCGATAACCAATCCGTATAATGGCATATAACAGAAAAGTATAAGAAGTATTATAGCCGGAAGTGCCATAATAAAAAATTCTATATTATCCTTTACTGTACTTTTTTTAAATGTCTGTTGTCTTTCTGTTTTTTTCTGTAACAATTTCATAGCCTCCTCACATTATTTAATTTAAGTATATCATATTTTTTTAAAAAATTCTATTACCTTTTGTTACCTCTTTAATGTCACATTTGTGACTTTTTTAAAGTTTTATTATTCAAATTTTTTATAAAACTTTGATATTTCAACAAATTTTATAAAAACTAAATATTTACTTCTTTCATTACAGCTTCATTATAATTAAATTGAATTTTTTAATTTCTTCTTTTAATTTGCTTTCGGATAACAGATTTTCAAGAAATTCTTCGTTTAAGTTGTTTTGCAAATACGTTTTCTTTATGATATATGCTTGTTTAGTTGTTAAACCGCTATCCCATTCGTTAAGCTTATCATCAAGCATAATTTGTGATTTAACATTTAAGTATGATATTTCCGAGCCTGAAACGACAGATATGCGTTTATTATAAACCTTTTTAAGCAGTTGGTCTATAAGCTCGATCAATCTTAAGTAACGCTGTATTTGACGACCGCTTTTGCCGATTTGTTGCATAATTATGTCGTGATTTTTTAACATATTAAATACATTTATAATTTCTTTTTTCTTCTTCACTGCATAGTCATATGCAACCTTTGTTCCGCTTTTGGGTTGGTAGTCAAATAAATCACGTCTGCTGTTTTTACACCTTGGAGGAAGATAGTTTTCATCGTAATAGACCACGCAGAATTTACTGTGGTTAATCATTTCCTGATTGCGTTCCACATAGGAAGCTCTGCCTGCATTTTCCATATGTTCAGGGAAGTATGTACCTTCATAATGTTTTAGCAGACTATCTTCATACCAATCGGGAATGTGTTGGAATGCCGACCTGACATATATCCGTTTGATATGGGGATGTTTCTCTCTTAGTTCGGTGACTGTCTTATGGCATAAGTCATCGAATTCACTTTTGCTCCCGAAGAGGAAGGTGTCTATTTTTTCATTTGCAATTAAATTCTCTATAATTCCGCACAGGTTATTTTTCAATTCTGCCGTTTCATCAATCTTTCTATGGCCGAAGAAACAGCAAGTTTTATCTTTATCTATATCGGGCATATTCTGTTTTAAAACCCCTTTCTCACATAATCAGCATTATGTGTGTAACCAAGTCAGCTGAAATA
>CAZHZL010000024.1:0-33427 GCA_964537245.1 uncultured Oscillospiraceae bacterium | reverse complement strand
GCATTATTTCATGCAACTGGGGTGGAACTCCAATTGAAACTTATATTAAACGAGAATATTTTGAAAATTGTGTTGCACTCAGACCGAAACTTGAGGAATACCAAAAAATGCTTTCTGAACTTGAACCTGATGACTATAAAATCAGATTTAATAAATCTCTGGAGGAATGGGAGGAATATTATAATCTTATTGGAAATGAATATGAGATTATAAAAGAAAAAGGTGTAAGAGCATGCACCGGAGAACCTACTGACAAGCCTTTTCCGCAAATTGCTTCAGGTCCATTTAATCAGTCTATGCCGGGTGCTTTATATGATTCAATGTTTTTGAGAATAATTCCCTACGGTGTAAAGGGATTCTTGTGGTATCAAGGAGAAGCAAACGGAAGCGATAAGGATTATCTTGAAAAATATCTTGTGTTTATGAAGTGTATGCGTGATAGCTTTCAAAATTCTGATATGCCTTTTTATGCGGTTGAATTGGCTTCTTTTTCTAGTTTTATTGATGGGGTATATCAAAATAGTGATGATAGATTTGTTACTGAAAATAACTGGGCATTTTTAAGAGAGCAGCAACAAAAAGCAACAGTGGTAGATGTAAATAATTATCTTGTTACATCAATGGAACTTGGTGATTTATATGATATTCATCCAATTCAGAAAAAAGAGCTTTCTAAAAGGCTCGTTAATAAAATTCTAAAGCATACATACGATTTTGATTTATATGCGGATCATCCTGTTTTTAAAGAAGCAAAATTCAAAGATGGAAAAGTTTATATCAGTTTTTATAATGCAGATGGTTTATATTGCAAATGGTTGGATGGGGTTAAAATGTATGTTGCTGATGAAAGTCATATGCTAAAACGTGCAAATGTTGAAATCAAAGATGATATGATTATTTTAAGTTGTATAGAAGTTGAAAAACCGATTCTTGCAAGATACGGTTTTGACTTTTATTATTCTGGATGCCATATATATAATAAAGCGGGACTTCCTATAGCACCGTTTAGGACAGATAAGTAATAAAATTAAGGAGAACGAAACAATGAAAAATTTACAAATTAAGCCTGGGTTATTTGGCAAGAGCGTGGCAGCGGACAGTAGTCGCATGGATTTTGATTACTCAAACGAACAATTACTTCATTTGGATAAAGAAATTGATTATTTGTTTTTAGGAGACAGCATTACACAGCATTGGAATTTAAATGCATATTTTAAAACAGATAAATTTCTTGAGAATCGTGGTATAGGGGGAGATGTTTCTAAATATCTTCTTAAGCGTTTTGATGCTGATTGCATACAGCTTAAACCTAAATGCGCAATAATAATGATTGGAACTAATGACATTTTCAGGACAGAAGAAGATTTGTGGTACAAAACAGATGGTGAAGATTGCCAAGTTGTGTTTGAAGATTACAAAAATAATATTTCAGGAATGATAGAGAAATGTGATAATGCAGGAATAGAGGTTATTCTTTGTTCTGTTCTTCCTTCAACAATTGCTCCACCATATAACAGACAGAGAAGATGGGAAATGACAAAGCTTATGAATGATTATTTAAAATCATTTAACAGAAAATATGTTGATTACCATAGTGCTTTGACAAATGACGGGGATAGTTTCCCTGAAGAACTGAGCCTTGACGGTATTCATCCTAACGCAAAAGCGTATTCAATAATGGCTGATGTACTAAAAAAGACGATTGATTTATAAAAATGAGGTATTGATATGAACAAAAAACAAAAATTATATATGATTGGAAATACACATTTTGACCCGGTTTGGCTTTGGAAATGGGATGAATCAATGGCATCCATACGTGCAACATTCCGTTCTGCACTTGACAGAATGAACGAGGATGAAAATTTCACCTATTCTTTTGCAACTCCGCCTGTTTTTGAGTGGATTAAAAAAACGGATCCCGAAATGTTTGAAGAAATCAAAAATAGAGTTGAGGAAGGAAGATGGGAGCTTGCGGAAGGCTGGTGGGTGCAGCCTGATTGCTATGGTGCTTCAGGAGAAAGCTATGTTCGTCAGAGCTTATACGGTCAGAAATATTTAAAGGAAACCTTCGGAAAAATATCCGATGGCGTATTTAATATTGACAGCTTTGGGCATAATCCGCAGATACCGCAGATTCTTAAAAAAAGCCATATTGATTTTTATTCTTTTGTGCGCCCTGAAAAACATCATATAAAGCTTGAAAAACCTATGTTTAAATGGAGAGGACTTGACGGAAGTGAGGTTATGACTTTCAGAGCAGAGAATGCTTACGAAAAAGAACTTTCTGACAGTATTTCAAATCAGACTGAAAAAAATGATGATGTTATGATTGTTTACGGTGTAACAGATCATGGTGGTGCACCGACTAAAAAAATGATTTCAGAAATAAATGAAACGGAAAATATGGAGTTTTCTACTGTGTCACGCTTTTTTAATGAACATAAGGATTGTGATTACTGTGTTTCGGGGGAGTTTATAACGGGGGATTTCGGACCTTATTCCAATTATCCGAAAATTAAAAAGCTGAACAGAATTGCAGAATTTGCCGTACAAAATGCAGAAGTAGCTTCTGTTATTGCAAATAACTATGATAAAGAAACAATCGAAAAATGCTGGCATGATGTGCTTTTTAATCAGTTCCATGATATTCTGGGCGGTGCCTGTATAAAAGAAGCGTATTTTGATGCGGAAAATACATTTTCGAGAGCGATTCAAACTTCAAATGAAATTATGCATTATAATCTTCAGGGTATAACAAGAAAAATGAAAACTGTCGGCAAAAATCCTAAAGGTATATGGAATCTCGTACTCTGGAATATTAATGGAAGCGATTATAGCGGATATGTTGAAGCTGAGGTTCAGTGGATGCATGAATTTGAACCTTATGATAAAGGCATTGAGCTTATGGATGAAAGCGGTGAAATTTATCCTTGCCAGATTATAGAGGCAAAAGCGGTAATTCCAAGATTCAGATCACGATTTGTTTTTAAGGCTGAAATACCTTCTATGGGATATAAAATGTTCAAGGTTGTGAAAACAGGTGAAGAAGATAAAAAAATGGAAGTGAATCCATTTGAGTTTGAAACCGAAAAATTGAAGATAAGATTTTCCAAAAAAGGAATTTTAGAAGAGATTACCGATAAAATAAGCGGAGAAAAGCTTTGTGGAAAAACCCTTGTGCCTGCTTGCTATTATGACGATGGTGACACATGGGCATTTAATATTGACAGCTACGACACGAAAAAATATGATTTTGAATTTGTCGGTGTGAAAATTATCGAAGCAGGGAAAATAAGAACTGTTGTAAAAATGACTTATAAATTCAAAGAATCGAAGATTGATATGTATTATACATTCTATCCGGAAGAAAAATATTTTGATGTTTCATACCGTGTAAACTGGAACGAAAAACATTATGTGTTGAAATTTGAAACTGATGTAGAGAATACGCATACTGTTTCTGTTCCGTACGGAAGCGTCATAAGAGGAGAAACAAAGGCAGATGTTCCGATGGGACCCTGGATTGAATCTAAAGGTGTGACATTAACCGCAGACAGCATTTTTTCGTATAATATGATTGACAATATTTTAGGGCTTACTGTGTTAAGAAGCTGTATTTACGGAGATTTGAGGTTAGGAGAAATTGATTATGATACGGACTACGATATAATTTCGCAGGGAATAAGCGAGGGAAAAATCCGTGTTGATTTCGGGAAAAACACTCCGGCACTTTCTCAGAATTTCTTAAATCCGCCTGTTGTTATTTGTGAAGTAAATCACGGAGGTGTTTTGCCCTCCGAAAATAGTTATTTTTCAATTGATGGTGACGGAGTATATTTGTCGGCAGTTAAAATCTGCGAATACGACGATTTGCTGATTTTAAGAATAGTGGAGGAAAAAGGAAAATCGCAAAATGTAGTTATTAAAGTAGGGGATAGCAGTTTTTCTTTGGATATTAAACCGTTTGAAATTAAAACTTTAAAGCTTAAGGATAATATGCTTATTGAATATTATATGACAGAAGATGAAGAATACAGCTGCGATAGTTGAATTCAAAATAGAAAGGGTTAGAATATATGATAAAGAAAATTTTATCGCTTTTTAATTGTTTTATATTTGTGGCTGCTTTATTACAAGTAGCATATTCCGCAAATTTGACTGACAATCTAATTTTAAATGGCGATTTTGAAAGTGGAAGTATAGGGGATTTGTGTTCAGATTCAGTAAATCAAACATTAGTGTTTGATCCGTTAAACTCTGATAATAAAGTTGCAATGTTGGAAAATCCTTCAGGTGGGGGATATTCGTATTTTAATATTAATGTAAACCGCAATACCATTTATATTGGAACAGGTGATTTTTTAAGAAAAAGCGGCGGTGAAACATATGTAAAAATCACAGATAAAGGATACGGCAGTCAAACATTGATTCAGCCTGCAGCAACAAAGCTCAGTACAACTAAGTGGGAAACAGTAGAGATTCTCCATAAATCGGGGTGGTCTACTTCGTTAACATTTGAATTCCAGACTTTTACAAAAGGATCTGTTATGTATGCAGATAACATGTATTTTGCACCATTAGAATTAAACGGGACTATAATATCAAATGATAAGGCGGAAATAGGTGAAACGACCACTTTAAAAATAAATGTTACAAATCAGATAGGAAGTTATACAGGCGTTTCCGATGATTATGCACCAACCGTCAGATGGTATTTGGAAAATGAATATGATGGGATATTTATAGATGAGAATTTAGGAATTTTAACAGTAGAAGAAAATGTTGATCCTACTCTTATTACAGTATGTGCTGATGTGGTTTCGCCATTGAGTGGCGTATCTTCAATAACTGTTGAAAAGGATATTGCAGTGAAAAAAACAGTTGATTATGTAGAAGAAGCCGAATATTTTCAGAAAACAATCGGAAAAAATTCCGGATTTGAAATAAATGATCTCTCATATTACTCAGGCGATTTTCAAAAAACAGACCTTATGTCAGCAAGTGGTAATTATTGTGCAAAAGTTTCAGGAACACTAATGTCATATTTAGATGCTGAACCTGATAATACTTATGTAATAACTCAAAAAATTTATGTACCAAAAAGTTCGGATGGTGCAACTGCAAAAATTGAACTGAATTCAGGAGCAGAAACTGATACAGTGGAATTTGTCAGTAATGAATCTGTTTACCTGAAAGGTGGAACATGGACAGAAGTTTTTGCTATATTTACCACCTCACCAACATGGACAAATGAAAACAAATCATATATAGGTACAGTTATCAGTAGTGCTTCTGAATATTATACAGACGAAATTTTTATTTCTCCATTGCATTTTGACGCTTGTATTGAAGGTGAAAATTATATAAAAATACCACAAGAAACAGTTTCTTATGATTATGCTGTAGCTCTTTTTCCTATATGCGGAAACTTTTTTAATTATTTGAACGACAATATAAGTGTAACATATTCTCTTGATAAAAGTTATGAAGGGATAATGATAGCTGATAATATGCTTACAGTATCTAACGCAGCAAAAGCCGATAAAATAGTTTTAAAAGCAATTATCACACCTGATATTATAGGAGCAAATACTGTAACTGTAGAAAAGGAAATCTATCTAGGGTATCTTGATAGTGAGGAAATTTTCGAAGCTGTTAGCTTTGAAATGACAGAAGATTTTTCGTTAAATGTATCTGCTCAAATTGCTGAGGGGAATTATGAATTAATATTTGCAAGATATGAAAATGGCGCATTAAAGGATATTAAAGCAGCTGATGAAAATAAATCTGCTTCATTTTATGATGTAAAAAATGACACTAATGTGAAATTATTTTTATTTGATTCTTTTTCAAATATTAAACCGGTTGCCACCTCAAAAGAATACAATATAAAAATTATTATTGAAGATGACTCGTTAGAGAGTGTAAAAAACAAGGTAAGAAGAATTATAACTGAAAATACAAAGAAAACAGAAGTTTTTGTTATGCTAAAGGGTGGCGAATATAACGAATTTAACAGTAGCTTTACCACTCTTGATTCAGGAAATGATAACTTGAAAATAACTTATATGGGTTATGATGGCAAAGTTGCTTTAAAAGGGAGTGTAAAGCTTGAAAACAGTTATTTTGAAAAAATTACAGAAGAAATAAAAAATAAGCTTCCTCAAGATGCACAAGACAAAGTCTTGAAATATGACTTATCAAAATCTAATCTAACATCAGCGGATTATCAACTTATGAATTATTACGGATATTATTCACATAGAGGTTATGAAAGCATAGGAATACCGTATCGTTCAGCCTGCGGGGAATTGTTTGTTGATGGAAAAACTATGACTGTTTCAAGGTATCCAAACTCAGGATATCTATATATAAATGAATTGATTTCTGATGGAGAAGGAATAGACGGATTTTGTTTCAGATATGAGGATGAAAGAGCAGAGAGATGGACAGAGGCTAGTTATGCAAAACTCTACGGATTTTGGCATTCGGATTACGGTGATGCCTCTGTAGACTTAGGAGAAATAGATACAGAAAACAAAACAATAAAATCAGTTCAGCCATCAGCTTTAGGGGTTCGTGAGAGAAATAATGGCAACGGGGGAAGATATGTAATATATAATCTGCTTGAAGAAATTGATGCTCCGGGAGAATATTTTATAAATCCCGATGAAAACGTACTGTATTTCTATCCACCGGAAAATTTTGATGAAAATTCTGTTGTGAGTATATCAGTTAAAGGAACAGATTTCATTTCTGCAGAAAACACAGAAAACATAACATTTAAAAACTTTTCTTTTTCTGAATCTCGTTTTCCTGCTTTTTATTTGAATAACTGTAGAAATATCGCTTTTGAATCATGTGACATTTTTTCATTAAATTCTATTGCGGGAACTATTGTTTCCGGTAAAAACAATGGAATACTTAACTGTAATATTTACGATACAGACGGTGGAATAGTGTTGCAGGGTGGAGATCTCGAAACACTTGAACCAACAGGAAATTACATAAAAAATTGCGAAATATATAATTTTTCAAGGAATAACCGTACATATAATCCGGCAATAAAAATTCAAACGGTAGGCTGTGTAGTTTCAAACAATAAAATCTATAATGCACCTCACTGTGCTATTTGGGCAGTAGCTCCATTTTTAGATAATATTGTAGAATATAATGAAGTTTTTAATGTTGTTTCCGATACACAGGACGCAGGTGCGATTTATATGGGAAATAACTGGCACAGCAGAGGAAATATTTTGAGATATAACTATGTTCATGATATAGGCAATGGAGGCAACAGTATCGTAGGGATATATTTTGATGATGCTTATAGCGGTGGTTGTGCTTATGGAAACATACTTGAAAATGTTACAAATGGTTATGGAGTGCTTATTGGCGGTGGTGCTGAAAATGTTGTAAAAAATAATATTTTCATAAATTGTGTTGAAGCTTCCGTTATCGGTGATACAAGAGCAAAAGGTTACAGTACGGAAGTTTTTAATAGGTATATTGAAAAATATAACAGTGTTCCCGCAAGAAGTAATATATGGCAGGGAAAATATCCTGAGCTTTACCGAATGAAAAACATATCGGATGTATGGATTGCAAAAGACAATGTTATAGTAAATAATGCAATTTTAAACGGAAAGCCTATTGAGCTCGAAAGTGAAATTATTGAAAACGGAAAATTTATTAACAATGAAAGTTTTACAATGGAATTTTCTGATATAAATGAAATCATACAAGATAAAATCAAGGAAATAATTCCTGAATTTGAGATAATTGATGTATTTAATATCGGAATTTCAAATAAATGAACGGAATTTAAGAGTTTAATGACGGCATCTTAAATTGTAATTTATCTTGTTTTATGGTATAATATGATTAAAAAATTGAAAGGGCAATATACATATGGAAATGATAAAAAAAGGCAAAAAGGAAAAATCACTTTTAAGAAAAAAAGATAATCTGTTATTTGATATTATGGCACTCCCCGGTGTCCTCTTGATGATAATTTTTTCTTATATTCCAATGTTTGGGTTGGTAATCGCTTTTCAGGATTATAAATATAACAAAGGTATATTTGGAAGTGAGTGGATAGGGTTTAAAAATTTTGAGTTTTTTTTCACTTCTTCTGATGCAACGAGAATATTAAAAAACACACTTACTCTTAATTTAACATTTATTCTACTGTCTGTTTTGGTTGCTGTTATTTTTGCACTCCTTCTTTTTGAAATAAACAGCAGAAGAATTTTAAAAACCTATCAGACTGTTCTTCTGCTTCCGTATTTTCTGTCGTGGGTTGTTGTGGGGTGTATGGCATATGCTTTTTTGAGCCCATCTATGGGAATTATAAATGGTTTTCTTGGTAATCTTGGAATGGAAGGTATAGACTGGTATGCAAAGCCTGAATACTGGCCGTTTATACTTGCGTTTTTTCATATCTGGAAAAATGTTGGTTACAACAGTATTATTTATTATGCAGGACTTATGGGGATAGATAATTCACTTTTTGAAGCAGCAGAGCTTGATGGCGCAAATAAACTTCAAAAAATACTTCATATAAGCATTCCTGAAATAACGCCTCTTATTTGTACGATGACATTGCTGTCATTGGGTGGGATTTTCAGAAGTGATTTCGGCCTTTTTTATCAGCTTACCCGTGATATAGGAATTTTATATCCTACAACCGATGTTATAGACACTTACATATTCAGGGCATTAAAAACGAATGCCGATGTCGGAATGAGCGCCGCAGTAGGCTTTTTCCAGTCTGTTGTAGGCTTTGTTACAATTATTACAGCTAATGCAATAGTAAGAAAAATAGAAAAAGATAATGCAATATTTTAGAAAGGAGATGCAAAAAATGAAAAAAACACCATGGATTTCACACATTGTAATAGGATTTGCCTGTCTTTTGTGTATAATACCTTTTTGGGCTATTTTAGCCATTTCAATGACAAATGAAAGTTACATAAGAAAAGAAGGGTACAGCCTATTTCTTCCTTCAATTGATTTTAGTGCATATAAATATGTATTGAATAATGCAACCGATATTATACAGGCTTATGGAGTAACCGCAGCACAAGCATTTTTAGGGACATTTTTAAGTGTTATAATTATGGCACTTCTTGCATACTCTCTTTCAAGGGAAAATTATTCAAGAAGAAATGCATTGTCGTTCATGCTTTTTTTCACGATGCTGTTTTCCGGAGGACTTGTTCCTTCATACATACTCATTTCTCAGTATCTCCATTTAAGAGACAGCTTTTGGGTATATATTTTCCCCTCACTCTTGTCTCCGTTTCATGTAATACTTCTGAGAACATTTTTTCAACAGCTTCCAAACGAACTCAGAGAATCAGCGAAGCTTGACGGTTGCAGTGAGCTGAGAATTTTCTGGCAGATTGTTTTACCGCTTTCAAAACCTTCAATTGCAACAGTTGCACTTTTACAGCTTTTAGCTCGTTGGAATGACTGGAATACATGCTTATTATATATAGATAATCAGGAACTCATAACATTACAATATCTTCTTCAAAGAATAATTCTTAATGTTGAACTTGTAAAAGAAAATATGATGAATTTGCCCATGAATATTTCTCTTAGAGATTTACCGGGAGAATCAATGAGAATGGTTATGGTTATTGTAAGTGCGGGGCCAATGATGCTTGTATTTCCGTTTTTTCAGAAATACTTTGCGAAAGGTTTAACAGTCGGTGCTGTCAAAGGCTAAATTTAAGATTAAAAATTTAATTATATAAATGCGATACAATCGCACGAAAGGATGGATAAAAATTGAGAAAAAACAAAAAACTTATTGCTCTTGCAGTTTCAATCTCTTTGATTTTAGGGTTGTGTAGTTGCGGAAACAAAGATGCGAAAAAAAGCTCCGGAGATGTAACCAATATTGAATGGTATGTTATGGGAACAAGACAGCAGGACCAGGATTCTGTTATGGAGGAGTTCAATAAGATACTTAATGAAAAGTACAAGCTTAATCTTGAACTTAATGTTGTAGATGCAGGTGCATACAATGATAAGATGAATATGATAATGGCTTCAAACACACCGTATGATTTATGCTGGACATCAAACTGGTCAAATCCCTTTACTACAGCGGCAGTAAGCGGAGCGTTTTATGCAATTGATGACTTGCTTGCAGGAGAAAATAAAGCTTTATATGAGGCTTTGCCTGAGTTTGTGTGGGATGATGCTAAAGTTAACGGTGAAATTTACGCTGTACCGAATTATCAGGTGTACTACAATCAACCGGCGGCACTTATTACTGAAAGACTTGTTAAAAAGTATAATATTGATACCGAAAATTTAAAATCCGTTTATAATTTTGAGCCTGTTTTAAAAACTTTATATGAAAATGAAAAAGATATATTTACAATTTCTCCTGTTAGTTTTACAGGTATAACATTAAACGAAAAATATCAGCGTTTTGGAAATGCGTCTTTTGTTGCTGTCGAGCAACTTTCTGACGGTAGCTTAAAAGCATATTCAACGCATGATCTTCCTGAGTATCTCAAGGAACTTGAACTCTACAGAGAATGGTATAAAAAGGGATACATAAGAAAAGATATAATAAGCGCTTCAAGCGAAAATGCTGCTGATACACAGGCATTGAGATACGGTGTATGGTATGGAAGTATAAAGCCGGGAAGTGATTCATTGAATTTTAAAACTTATGGCGAAAATATTATTAGTGTGCCTTTGACTGAGCCACTTATAAAGCCGGGTGCAGGACAGGCAACTATGAATGCCGTAAGCAATGCATCAGAACATCCTGAAGAAGCACTCAAGCTTCTTGAAATAATGAACACAGATAAAGAGCTTTACAACCTTATGTGCTTCGGTATTGAAGGAACACATTATGAGAAAATTTCTGAAAAAACCGTTCGTTCAATAGCAGAAGGTAATAAGGTTTATAATCCTAATTTAGATTGGGTATACGGTAATCAATTTAATGCATATCTGAGAGAAGGTCAGGCAGAAGATACCTGGGAAGTTACGGATAAAATCAACAAAGAAGCAGAAGTGTCTTTCTTAAGAGGCTTTAATCTTGAT
The DNA here is from genome assembly GCA_964537245.1 of uncultured Oscillospiraceae bacterium. GTDB lineage: Bacteria > Bacillota > Clostridia > UMGS1840 > UMGS1840 > UMGS1840. The sequence goes on along the minus strand of CAZHZL010000024.1, from coordinate 22,348 downwards.
TTGGATCCGATAAAAACAGAGGTTGCCAAAATCAACAGCGTTCTTTCGGAATATGATTATATTAATCTTGGTGCCGAGGATGTCGTAGCTGCTTGGAATGAAAGAAGTGAAAAGCTAAAACTTGCCGGAATAGATACGGTAGTTAACGAAGTTCAGAAACAGCTTGACGCATGGGCTGCTAATAAATAATTATTGTTGGTAGAGGTGATGAAATTGGTATTCAAAAAGAAAAAAATAGCGGTAATTTTGCTTGTTGTGTTAATGATTTTTTCTTCTTTTTCTGTAAATTCCATTGCTTCCGATAAAGCATCGGTTAATATTTTTGTTGCTGCTTCAGGGGATGACGCAAATGACGGTACAATAGAAAATCCATTGAAAACTGTAGAAGCAGCTAAAAATAAAGTGCGTGAAATTATAAAAAAAGGTTATCCGAACGGCGGAATCAATGTAAATATCCGTGAAGGTGAATATTATTTTGATAAGGCGGTTAAATTTTCAAAGGAAGATTCAGGAACTGAAAATTGTCCCATAACTTACAAAGCATATAATGGGGAAAAGGCTGTTATAATGGGAGGAATAACCCTTCCCACTGAAAAATTCAGTACAGTTACAGATGAAAAGATTTTAAATCGTGTTCCTATTGAATCGAGAGGAAAAGTTTTACAGATAAGCTTGGCTGAATTAGGCTTAACAAGAGAAATTATCGGCGAACAAAATTATCCGGGTGCTTATTCTCAACCTGAATATCAGGCTAACACTCCGGCTTACGGAGTTCCCGCAGAGCTTTTCTCGGATAATATCCCAAGAACTGTTGCCCGTTATCCTAATAATGAATTTATAAAGATTAAACAGGTTTATAATCCCGGAAGTCAGGTTGAAATTGCTGAAAGCGGAACAATGGAAGTAACTCCCTTTGAAATTGCTTACGAGGGAACCCGACCGAACAGATGGAATGAGGCTAAGGATGCCAAGCTTTATGGTTTCTGGGCGTATGACTGGGGGGATTCAACAGTTGATATCGGAGTTATAAACAAGAGAAAAAAATCTATAAAATCAGTTCAGGCTCATGCATTCGGAGTTGCAGCTGCAGGTGCAGTCGGCGGAAGATATTATGTTTTTAATTTGCTTGAAGAAATTGATATGCCGGGAGAATATTTTATAGACAGGGATAATCTTATAATGTATTATTATCCCACAAAAGAAAATGTATCTGAGGAACATCTTCAGCTTTCTTTGACAAATGATGTTTTATTTCATTTTCAAAATGCTTCAAATATAACTATAGACGGACTTGAAATGACTGCCAGTCGTTATATAGGAGCTTATATCAACGAAAGTGAAAATATTACCATATCAAATTGTAAAATAATGAATCTGGGAAGCAGAGCAGTATCAATTACAAACGGTGATAATAACGGAGTTTTAAATTGCGAAATTTATAATGTTGACGGCGGTGTGTATTTAAGCGGTGATGAAGGTTATGAAACATTAACTCCGTCAGGAAACTATGCTGTGAATAATCACATCTATGATTTTGCCAGATTAACTCCCACATATACGCCCGGAGTTATGGTATCAGGTGTAGGTTGCTATGTTGCTCATAATAAAATCCACGGTGCAGGTCATCTTGGAATGATGCTCTCAAATTCATATGAGGGAATAGTTGAATATAATGAAATTTATGATGTGCTCAATGATACTTCTGACGCAGGTGCGATATACTGGGGAAGATCGTTTGTTCATAGAAACACAGTTAGATATAACTATATTCACGACTTTGGAGCAGATAACGAAAATGTCGGCGGTATTTATCTTGATGACTATAAAACAGGTGATACGGTTTACGGAAATATCATTGCTAATTCAGAAGGCGGAGTTGGTGTGATTTGTGGTGGCGGTCGTGAACTTACTGTCAAAAATAATATTTTTGTGAATTTGAAATATGCTTCAATTTTATTTAATACAAGAGCTCAGCTCAATAATGATTCGGCTTATATTCAGAAAGTTATGGAAACTCCGATTTCAAATTCCGAGTGGAGTTCAAAATATCCAAGATTATTGACACTCATTAACGACGAACCTCATATTCCGAAATATAATCAGATTGATAATAACATAGCAATTGAATGTGCAAATCCGCTTATTGATGATTTGGTATATCAGAACAGCGATGTAAACGATCCTGTTTCAGTTGCAAAAAGTCAGATAAATTACTCTTTTGATGAAAGCGGAAAATTAAGATTAAATTATAATGATATAAATACGTATTTACCTGATTTTGAAAAGACTGATATTGATAAAATGGGATTGCAGAAGGATTTTTCAAAAGATGACATTAAGATTGATTTTTCTGCAAATGTACCACAAGTAGAATTGTCAGCGGAAGAAAGATTAAAAGGGGCTGCGATATTTGCTTTGAACTCTTCTGATATGATTTTAAACAGTGAGCAAAAGCCTTTAAGCGAAATCACAGCAGTTAAGCCCATTTTAATAAATGATTCAACTTATGTTCCGCTTCGTGCCATAGCGGAAGCACTGGGGAAAAAAGTTTTTTGGGATGAAAGGGGGCTTATTATAATAAGCGATACTGAGTATCCGCTTAATTTGGAAAAGGATTCCGAAGTTATAGAGGAATTACTACAGCAACTGGACGGACACAGATAAAAATATTTTTATGAAAGGTGAAAAATTATGTTAAAAAAAGTTTTAGTATTTACAATTTCAATGTGTATGTTATTAAATATCGTTTCGTTTGCAACTGCAAATAATCTGGTGCTTAATTCGGGCTTTGAAACTGAAGAAGAGCTTACATGGAAATCAAAAAATGTAACACTTACCCGTTCATCTGATGTTACATACGGAGAAAGTGCATACAGCCTTAATTTTACTGCTACGGATACTTCCGGTGATATTACATACGAAGCAGAAGTTCTTCCAAACACCGCTTATCTTGGCGCAATAAAATCTTATGCTACAAAAGGACGAGGAATAAGCTTCAATGTTTATTCGGATGATGGAACAACTTTGGAAAACAATTATTTATGGAGAGCGACAACAGATGGCACATTTTCAATCGCAAATAATGGTAACAGATGGGAAAGTCTTGATGCGGTTTATATAACCGGTGAAGCTACAACAGGCACATTGGCTTATTCAATGGCAGCTATCGGTGGCGATAGCCCTGTTGCTTACCTTGATGATGCATATCTCGCTCCGCTTACAATGAATGGTGCAATAAGCGGTTCAGATTCAATAATTAAAACTGTTCCGCAGACATACTCGGTTGAAATGAAAAATCAGCTTGGCACACAAACAGGTGTAGGAAATGATTATGTTTCTGCAGCATGGAGCTTAAAAGAAGATTATACAGGTGTTTCAATAAATGAGTACGGCGTTCTTGAAGTTACAACAGAAGCAACTGCTGAAGAAATTACCTTGGTTGCAGAAGTATCTCATATCCATAACAGTGTAGCACCTGTTACTTTAGAAAAAACTGTAAGTGTAATAAACACATTAGTTAAAAACCCAAATTTCGATACAGACGATGTATCAGCATGGAGCTCATCACTTGCAGCAAACACAGAAACTTCATATATGAATTTCACAGTTGATAACGGCAAACTTCTTGTATCATCAGCAGGAGCACAAAACCAATATGCATATATGAATGCTGAAGGCTTAACTGCAAATACAGTTTATCTTGCACAGACAGAATTGACTCAGACAGGTGCAACGCAGGCAATTAATATGTTCGCAGAGAGAACTGAATTATTATTAAAGGGAGCAGGTACAACAGCTTCTGCAACACTTGACGCACTTTATATACCTGACGGAAGTTCTATGAAAGTAGCTTTTGCCGAATGGGTAACAAGTGCCCCGGGATTCTATCTTGATAATATCTATTTTGCACCCCTTACTCTTAAAGGTGAAATTTCAGGAGCAGACAGAATTTTCGTTGGAGGAAGCTCTGATTACACAGTTGATGTAACAAATCAGCTTGGTACCAAAACAGGTGTTGAAGCATTTACAGGAGAAGGAAGCGTGTATAAGGATACTTATGCAGCGCCGACTGTTACATTATCATTAAAAGAGGCTTATACAGGCGTTAGCTTAGAAAACGGAAAGCTCACTGTTTCAGAAAATGCACCCGCAGGAACAGTTGTTGTCAAAGCTGTTATTTCTTCACCGTTAAAAGCTTACGGTGTAAGCGACTTGGTTGTGGAAAAAGAAGTAAAGATTATCAACAACTATGCCCCAAACCCAAATTTTGATACAGACGATGTATCAGCATGGAGCTCATCTATCGGAACTAATACCGAATCTTCATATATGAATTTTACAGTTGACAACGGCAAACTTCTTGTATCATCAGCAGGAGCACAAAACCAATATGCATATATGAATGCTGAAGGCTTAACTGCAAATACAGTTTATCTTGCACAGACAGAATTGACTCAGACAGGTGCAACGCAGGCAATTAATATGTTCGCAGAGAGAACTGAATTATTATTAAAGGGAGCAGGTACAACAGCTTCTGCAACACTTGATGCACTTTATATACCAGACGGAAGTTCTATGAAAGTAGCTTTTGCCGAATGGGTAACAAGTGCACCGGGATTTTATCTTGATAATATCTATTTTGCACCGCTTAAAATTAAAGCGAATGTTTTAGGCGATGACAAAATCTTAAAAGGAGCTTCTTCAAGCTACACAGTAGATGTAACAAATCAGCTCGGAACAAAAACAGGTGTAGAAGCGTTTACAGGAGAAGGAAGTGTGTATAAAGATACTTATTCAGCACCGACTGTTACTTTAAGATTAAAAGATTCTTATAGCGGAGTAAGTTTAGATAACGGAGTTCTTACTGTTTCCGAAGATGCAACTGCAGACAGCGTAATTATTTTGGCAACTGTAGAATCACCATTAAGCACATACGGAGTAAAATCTGTTACAGTTGAAAAAGAAATCAAACTTACAGATTATCCTTTATCGGTATCAGCAGTTTCAACAAATGAAGCAGCAATTTCAGCAACTGTTACAAATATAACAGATACAATGAATGCAACTGTTATATATGCAATTTACAATGGTGATAAGCTTGTTAATTGCTATTTTGAAACAAAAGAATTGACAAACGGAGAAAATCCTGTTTCATATATATTTACAACATCGGATTATTCACAGGCAAAAATATTCGTATTTGATTCAATGAACGGTTTAAAACCATTGTCCTATATGAACTGATAAGTATAAGATGGGGCTGATTTATCAGCCCCTCCCGAAAGGGAGTTCACTTATGCTTAGATGATTATTTTAGGATAATTGTGTAAGTGTAAGTGAATTATAATAAAAAAGATTGGAGAAAAAGTTATGTTTAAAAAAATTCTATCATTTTTAATTTGTTTGGCTCTTGTTTTTTCGTCTTTAGCGGTAGCTTCCGCTGTAGAAACATCTTCGGAAAATCTTATAACAAATAGCGGTTTTGAAGATGGAACTATATCTCCCTGGAATCCGTCGAGTTCAAGCTTTAGCATCAATGAAGATACTGCGTATATAAAAAACGGAAGTAAAAGTGCTAAAATTATAACGGATAAAACTATTGACACAAGCCTTGGTGCGAACACAGGTTCAATAAGTACTAACAGTATCAATGTAAATCCCGAAACAATTTATATTGCTTCTGTTCAGCAATATATTACTTCTCAGGGTAACGGTATATATTTTTATGTAAACGGAGACGGACAGATGCTTGAGTATCCGATTGTTAGCGGCAATCCCTATGTTAAGGGAACCATGAATATATGGGAGGACAGGAGCATTCTTTGGAAATCGGGAGAATCTACATCTTCGGTTATGGTTACTTATAATCCGTTAAAATCGGTAGTTTATCTTGATGACTTTTATTTTGCACCGCTCAGATTAAAAGGAGTAATTAACGGTAGTGATAATATAACCTATGGTGAAACGAAGAAATATACCGCTTTGATTACTAATCAGCTTGGCGGAAGTATGGGAGTGAGTGGTGAAGGCTATATTCCTACTGCTTCGTTATCGCTAAAGGAAGAATACGATGGAGTAACTTTTGATTCTCAAACGGGAGATTTGACTTTGTCAGATAATTCTTCTGTTAGCGAAATTGTATTGGTTGGAAGTGCAACATCTCCTCTTAAAGAACAAGGAGTCAGTGATATTGTTTTTGAAAAAACAATAAAGGTTGCTGAATTTTCAGATGCAGATTTTATTCCAACTGAATATGTGAATTTATTTGGAAATTCAGGTTTTGAAAACGGGAATCTTTCACCATGGAATGCATCATTGTCTCTTCTTTCTGTCAATACCGATAAAGCATACATAAGAAATGGCAATTACAGTGCTTATCTTATTACGCACAAGGATCATGGTGCTGAGGCAAATACAGGAGGTATGCTGTCATCGAATATCAGCGTTGAACCAAATAAGATTTATATTGCTTCAATATGGCAGTATCCTGTGTTGCAGGAAAGTACGGGAATAGGCTTTTCTATTGATGGTGGAGATAAATCAGGTAAATATTATTCAGCGATTCCATTTAACAAAGCACCTGAAAAACAGTGGAGTGAACGCATATTTATCTGGAGAGCTAATGAAGGTACAAGCAGTATAAAACTGAATTATGCGGCTATGAAATCATTGCTTTATGCAGATGAAACATATTTTACAGAATTGAATTTAAAACCCGAAATTATAGGAGAAAGTGAAATCGTAGTTCCTGAATTGGGTGAAGCGACTTATTCATATAGTGTGAATGTTACAAATTCGATTGGTGGAACTGATGGTATAGAAGATACTCCAAAAGTTAAATGGTATATGAAGGATGAAATTGCCGGTGTAAGTATTGACAAGGAAACAGGGGTAATTACTCTGACTTCAGAAGCAACTCCGCAGGATATAGAAATATTCTGTAAAGCAACCTCATACAATTCGGTTTTTGATACAACTTTAAGCGGTATAGCTAAAAAGACAGTTTCTGTAATTCCTGTTCGTTCAACAGCTTCAGATATAATTATAAAAGCTGAAATTGACGGCGATAATTGTAACCTTAATGCAGAATATACCTATACTCATCCAAAAAATCTCGAAGAACAGGGAAGTATATTCAAATGGGAAATATGTGAAACAGAAAACGGAAGTTTTACAGAAACAGGTTCAGCTAAAGCTCTGACAGTTACTAAAGCAGACAATGAAAAATATATAAAGTTTACGGTTATACCATATTCTGAGGATGGTGTTTGCGGTAAGGAAGCTGTTTCTAATACCGTGAAAATTAAGGATATTTTTGATAAAGTTCCTGTTTTAAAAGAAGTAACTTTAAAAACTGACGGGAAAATCGGAATAGGAACAAAAATATCAGTAGTACCTGTATACGAATCAGAGCTTGACTATGGAGAAGAGTGCTTGTGGTACTACGACGGAGAAACAGACTCTTTTTCCAAAACCGAAAAAGAATTAGTGCTTAAAAAAACAGATTCAGATAAAATAATCTATGCGGAAATTATACCTTATACTAATTTGGGTAATTTTAGAATTTATGGTGATAAAAAAATAAGTACAAATAAAATTTCAGGACCTGTTAAACCAAGCGTAAGTGATGTCAAAATTTTTGGCAGTGCAATTGTCGGCTCTATGCTTACAGGTAAATATGAATATTCTAACAGCAACAGCATTTCTGAAGGAGTAAGTCAATATAAGTGGCTGATAAACGGAAGTGTAGTTGGTACTCAGGCTACATATACTGTTCAGACGACCGATGCAGGAAAGCAAATTATATTTGCTGTTACACCTGTTGCTTCTGACGGAAGTGAAGGCGTTGAACAGACATCTTCTGCAGTTAGTATTAGTAGCGGTTCGGGAAGCACAACAGGATTTACCGGTGGTGGCGGTAGCACAGGTGGATCGTTTGTTAAACCATCTGAACCGGATAAAAAAGAGGAAAATAATGAATCAACTATCCCCGAAAAAACATACTTTATTGATTTGGAAAACCATTGGGCAAAAGCAGACATAGAAAAAATGGTTGATATGGGTATTGCAAACGGTGTAGGAAATAATCAGTTTTTACCCGATGAAAAAATAACAAGAGCACAGCTTATGGCATTTGTGGTAAGAGGACTTCAATTAGAAACTGTACCATATAGAAATGAAATAAAAGATGTTTCAGAAAATTCATGGTATGCGGATATTGTGCAGACAGCAATTGAAAATAACATTATAGATGATTCAGAAGCAGTTCGTCCTGAAGATTTGATAACCCGTGAAGAAATGACAAAAATCATAATAAGTGCTTATGAATTGAAAAACGGTATTATAACAGAAGTAACAGAAAATAAATTTTCTGATAAAATTTCAGAGTGGGCGATACCTTTTGTAAATAAAGCTTACAGCAAGGGGCTTGTTAACGGAATAGATGAAAATTATTTTGGTGCTAAAGAATCGGCAACAAGAGCACAGGGTGTTGTAATGATAAAAAGACTTATTGAAACATTTGGGAATTAAGGAGGTCATGTATGAAAAGAATAGTATCAGTTTTTATTTCAGCTTTGCTTATTATTATGGCATTGCCGAACTTTTCAAGCAGTTATGCAGCTTCACAAACAAACAATGAACTTTATAATAGAGCGGAAACTCTTGTAAAGGCATTGGGGATTGCAGATGAAACTTTCAACTTAGATACAGAAATTTCAAGGGCTAAAGTTGCAGATTTCGCTGTTAAAATTATGAATTTGCAGGCTATATCATACAGTGATTATGAAGAAAATCCATTTTCTGATGTTTCATCTGAAACAGCTTACGCATCCGCTGTTCTTGCGTGCAATAGTATCGGGTATATGGTAGGAATTGATAAGGGCGTTTTTGCTCCTGATGCAGTAATAAAAAAAGAACATTTTTTAAAGGTTGTGGAATATTGTGCAGGATACCGTAACAAAGTTGAAGCAACATCAATAGTTGCGATTGCAAATGAGCTTAAGCTTCTTAATGGTGTGGAGAATACCGATTTATCTCAAAACCTCACATATAGAGATGCAGTTGTAATTATATATAATGTATTAAATGCGGAAATGTTCAACCTGAGTTCTATAAGTAATGATGGTGTGTATTATCAGACAACCGGAGAAACAGTTTTAATGCACTATCATGATATAATAAAGCATGAGGGATTTGTTCATTCGGACAGCACTACTAATTATTTTGGCAGCTACATACCGGCGGTTGGAAATGTTTTAATTGATAATACAGAGTACATTTCAGGTAACAGCAATGCAGAAGGCTTTTTGGGATGTTATGTTGAATTTTATTCAAAGAAATCTCTTACAAATAAATATGAAATAATTTGTTTATCGGAAATACCGAATAAAAATGGCTATATTACTATAAATTCAGAACTTATTAAAGATTTTTCAGGAAATACTATAAAATATTATATTTCAAAAACCGAAGATTCTGTTAAAAACGCACGCATAGCGAGCAATGCTAAAGTTATATATAACGGCAAATACGATGGAGTAATTGAAAATTGCACTTTGAGCGATTTTAATTTTCCGACAGGTTATATTAAACTTGTTGATATTGGTGAGGATTCCGGTTATGACTATGTGTTTATAACTGAATATGATGTGTTTACGATAGATTCCGTCAGCAATAAATCTGTAAGCTTCAAATACAATAAAATGCTTGATGGTAAAAATTATCTTGAGCTTGATTCAGAGTCGGAAAATTATAGATTTACAATAAAAATAGACGGTGTTATATCATCACCAATTGATTTGATTGAATATGATGTCGTAAACATTGCAAGAAGCCGTGATAAGAGCTACATTATTATTGAAGTTTTCTTTGATAGTGCTGAAGGCGAAATCGAAGAAGTAAAAGATAATGGTGAAAAAATAGTTGTTGACGGCAGAGAATTTGAGGTTAATAATGAATTCTATACTTTAACGGGAATTTCATTGAATCCGGGTGATAAAATTATAGGATATTGCGATTATAATGGAAAAATTGCAGCTGTTATGGAACAAAATTCAAACGATTACCGCTATGCTTATTTATTGGATTATATGTTTGAAGAAAAACTGTTTGGGGATGGAAGCGGACTTCTTAAAATCTTTTCTGATAAAGGAGAAGTAGCTGTGCTTACCATGAGAGAGAAAATTGAGTTTTATAATGGAAGCTATCCGATGGGTACCACTGTAGAATCCAAAAATATGGAGTCATATATTAAAAATTCAAATGGTAAGTATCATCAAATTATAATGTACACGGTTGACGATAATGAAAAGGTTGCATCGTTATATCAGCATCTTGATAATACAACAAATCTGAATCCTGATTACCCTTTCAGAAGTGATTTTTTCGGAAGTGGTGATGATACAAGATTATATACGGGAATTGTAGGACAGAGATTTAAGTTTTCTTCAACAGCACCAGTTTTTTATCTTCCTGGAAACAAAGATGATGAAGATGCCTACAGAGTAACGAACAGCTTACCTATTTTTTCCACTAATCTGACACTCTACAACTGTGATCCGCATACAACTGTTCCGGCAGTTGCAACTATAGATTCTGAACTTAGCGAGGTTGCAAATGCTTTGGATCTTGCTGCTTGTATTGTTGAAAGTGTTTCTTCCGGAATTAACAGGAAGGGAGAGATAGTTCCGATTGTTAATTATTACGAAAGAAATAAACTCTCAAAGGCAGCGGTTTCTGATATGAATAAGGAACCATTTTCAAATCAAAAAGATGAAAATTCGGGCGGTGATTGGTATTACGGAGTAAAAGTTTCTGAACTTAAAGCCGGTGATATAGTACAGCTTGATATGAATGATTTTGGAGAAATCAGAGCAATAAGAGTTTTATTCCGCCCATCAGACACAAAAGGTGAATGGTGGATGAAAGGCGGAACGGATGCTGAAATATTTGTAAACTATTCCGATTTTACAAATGTAAATCAGCTTACAATTGTATATGGAACAGTTACGAGAAATTATGCATCTGTAATTAAAGTGCAGGTTACTGATGAAGGTGATAAATGGACGCTTTGGCCTGCAGGAAAAACTGCGTATACAATTTTTAATACTGAGAGTGAGACAATTGAGCCAGCAACTCTTAATGATATTCAGTCAGGTGATAAAATTGTTTCGAGAAAAGATTATTACCAAGCTCCAAATGAAATATTTATTATTCGTTAAAAATATTTTTTGATAAAGTTATATCACTTATTCCTATTAAATTTACAAAATTCGGAATAAGTGATATAATATGAGCAAGATTGATATGAGGGTGAGTTTTAATGTATAGTGTAATACTTATTGATGATGAATATATAACATGTAAAACATTTTCGCAGTTTATAAATTGGGAGAAATGTGGTTTTTATTTAAAAAATACTTTTACGGACAGTCGTCTTGCTTTGGATTATTTGAGAAATAATAATGTTGATTTAGTTATAACTGATATCAATATGCCGTTTGTTTCAGGTATAGACGTTGCAAAATATATTTATGAAAATAATCTTGAATGTATAGTTATATTTTTGAGTGCTTATGATGAAATTCAATATGCAAAATTAGGAATGAAGTACAATGTTAAACGCTATCTGAATAAGCCTATATCAAAGAAAAAACTTATAAATGAGCTTGAGGAAATTAAAACTATTCTTTTTCATAATACTATTCATTCAGAAACTTTTAATTTTTATCTTTTTTCTGAATATTTCAGAGGAATAGCAATCGGAAATAAGATTGAAGATAAAAATATTATTTCAAACTTTGATTTTGATAGTTGTCATTTTTGTATATTTGATTTATGCATTGAGAACATCGAAACAGATGAAAAGCTAATAAAAGGATTGTATAATATTTTCAGATTTATATATCCTGATTTCAACTTTTGTGTTTTGGAAACTTATCCCACATTTTATAAAATTTTAATTTTTTCTAATAACAAAATATGTGAAGATTGGAATTCGGAATACCAAAAAGAGATTGTAAATAATCTTAATATAAACATAAGAATAGAGAATGTTAACTTTTTTTCAAAAGCAGAAGAAATTTCTAAATATTATAATATAAATAACAAGAGTATTGATGACAGCAAGATAAAAAATGCGATAATATCAAATGTAGAAAAATTTATAGATGAAAATATTCAAAAGCCACTTACAGTAAAATTTATTGCTTCAAATGTTTTTGTCTCTGAAGATTATCTATCAAAGCTTTTTAAAAAACACACAGGCAGAAATATAAGTGATTACATAATTGAGAAAAAAATTGAGTATGCAAAACATCTCCTCTTGAATACTGATATAAAAATAAGCAGGATTATGGAAGAAATCGGATATTCGAGCTCCACATATTTTTATGCTATGTTTAAAAAACATACAGGGAAAACACCAAATGAATTTCGTAAAAATGAGGAATAAATATGTATTTAAAAAATAAAATAAAATATATTTTTTTTAAAAACACACTCTATGTGTTTCTTCCTGTTTTTCTCTCTTTTATATTAATCTTTTTTGTAGCTTACAGAACACAGCAGGAATCTTTCAGAGAAAAGTTTGAATTACAAAGTGAGGTTAATACAGTTCAGGCGTTTGCACGATATAAAACTGTTATGTCGGAAGTGAATAGTCAAATGCAGGAGATAACTTCTTCTGATGAGTATTCACATTTTTATTATTCGGATCAGCTTTTTGAAGATTCTGTGTCATTCAGAAAGGCGGTAAAAGCTTTTTATAAAAACACACGGAATTATATTATCAGTTCATCATATATAAACAACATCGGTATGTATTGCTATAATGAAGATTTTGTAATTTATGGTACAGGTGCTGAATTAAGCGTTAATGCAAAAAAAGATATATACAAAAATTTAAAATTATTTGCACAAAATAATAAGAAAACACAAAATATCTATGTGGACCCCATTGAAAATTATAGGCCGGGAATTATTTTGATGAAAAAAATAATTTATAATAACGATATTGTTGGAATAATTTTTTACTCTATCGACTATAACAATTTTTTAGACAGAATTATAATGAATGATGCAAATACCGTGGCTTTAGAAATTGAAGATATAAACATCGGAGAAATTAAATTCAAAATTTCAGAACCGCCTCATAGATTGAATATAACTACGTGTGAGATAAATGAAAACGGATTGAAATTTAAGTGCAGTTATAATGCAACAGAATATTTAGGAATAAGAAATATATTCAGTTTACAATTGTGGCTGATTATTTTTGTATGTTTTATAATTCTTGTTTTAATAACATTTTTCGTGAGTGTCAAAATATATGTTCCGTTTAAAAAAATCAATCAGATTATAGATAATCCGAATAGTTTTGGTGAAAAAAATGAAAACAAAGAGTATGATTTTATTTTAAAAAAGGTGGAAAGTGCAGTTGGTGCAAAATTTTTACTTGAAAACAGGCTTGCTGAAAATCTAGAGAGTTTGAAAAAAATGGAAATGATTGCACTTCAGAATCAGATTAATCCCCATTTTCTTTACAATACTTTGCAAATTATAAGTGCATATTCTGTTACATTAACAGAAGAAGATAATAAGGTTACGGAAATGATTGAAAATGTAGCTAAAATGTTAAAGTATGCATTTTCAACAAAAACTTTAACCACAACAGTACACGACGAACTTGAATATTTGAAAATATATTGTGAATTTCAAAAAGAACGTTTTTACGAGCAATTTGATGTTTATTATGATATAGATGAAAAACTTATGAATTTGGAAGTTGTAAAGCTTTTATTTCAACCTGTTATTGAAAATGCAATTTATCACAGTATCCGAATTTCAGACAGAAAATGTAAGATTGTTATTAGTGGATATATAAAAAATAATTGTGCTTTTTTTGATATTATAAATGATGGTGTTCCTATAAAAAAAGAAAAGGCTGATGAAATAAATAAGTATCTTTTTAGTGGTGTAATAAACGAAGACGAGCATATAGGTTTGTCTAATATAAACAAGAGAATCAAAATTATATTTGGTGATGAGTATGGTGTTAAAATTTTTCAAAATGAAATTTCTGAAACTGTAACGCAGATAAAGTTGCCATATTAAAATTTTAAGGAGAACTGAAATAAATGGAAAATAATGATTGTCAACAAGTTAAAGATTTACTTAGTGAAATAAAAAATGTTGTTTCTGAAAATTCAGAGGATAATAGCTTACCTGGAAATGTTTATTATCTTAATAATGAAAATATTTTATGCTGTGAAAGAAATTCCGGAAACTCAAGATATCCTTATAGTATAGATGGAATGAATTTGTGGATAAATTCAAATGGGTATATTGAAGCGGATGATGGCTCTGTAATGATTTTCAGAAAATATGAATCTATGGAAGAAACTTCAGTAGATTTTTGGGGCGGAATACAGAACGGAAATAATGAATGGTTTCCTGTTTCGATTACAGGTGCTGCAAAACAGCTGTATGAATCAAAAGATGTGAAAAGATATACAGTTTTTTTAAAAAGATGCGCTTACTATATTTGCGATACTCAAGATATTGTTTTTTGGCTGAAAGCGGCAGTAACAACGAAAAAACAGATAATATTAACATCAGGAGCATTTAATAAAACAAAAGAAAATATTCCTGTTTATCTTACTTCTTTTATAGAACTTATGCTGATGGAGGGAAGCTATGAAGGGATTTACGGAAAAATGAATAAATTCGGTAAATTTTATTCTAACGGAACTTTTAAAATTCGTAAGGATTATCTTAAAAACCGCATAGCTGTTGTTAATACAAATGTAAGTTGTAAAGATGCACTTAAGGAGAGTACAGTTGCAAAAAGTGTTTTTCTTGGCAGAAGCAGAGGCAGTATTTCCAATGCATTATCGCTTAAAGAAGGAAGATTTTCTAAAACACAGCATTCTGTCAATACTACAGATTGGCCCGTTGTTTCAAATATTATCAAATTCACATTAAAACCTGAAGCTTGTGAGAGCATAAGTTATTTGATAAGTTTTTACGATAATGAAGAAGTTGCAGACAAAATGCTTGGCGAAAAAATTTCTTTAAGTGAAATAAATAAAGACATTGAATTTCAGGAAAAAAGCGAACTTGAAAGATTATCTTCCATGGATATTAAATTTGGGAAAATGAGTATATCCGGGATAAATTATAATGTGTTTAATAATTTTTTAAAAAATGTACAGAAGCAGACTGATTTATGTGCATTTGGAAAAAATTATGTTGGGAATATGTTAGGGGTAAGAGATGTTTTTCAACAATTGGAAACAGCGCTTATCTGGGATAATAGTACAGCGAGAAATAAAATTATTTTTTGTCTCAATCATATTATGACATCAGGGCGTTCCCCGAGACAGTTTACTGTTGCATCTTCTGAAAATGAAAAAGTATGCTTTGATATGAATGAATATGTGGATCAAGGACTGTGGATAATAAATGCGGTTTATAAATATCTTTGCTATACCAATGATTATTCAATACTTTCAGAAATTTGTTCTTATTATGAAATAATAAATAATTCGGTAGAAAAATCTGAAGAAACAGGAGATGTTTTAGACCATATTTTAAAAATTACAGACTATCTTGTTTCTAACATTGATAGCCGCACAAATTGTTTAAGGATACTTTTTGGCGATTGGAATGATGCACTTAACGGTTTGGGACGCACAAAAAATGAAGGTGAATTCGGCACAGGTGTCAGCGTTATGGCGAGCTTGCAGCTATATCAGGCACTTTATCAGATTTCAGAAATTCTTAAAAATTATAATAAATATCCCAAAAAGTACGAAGAATATATAATCACAAGGGAAAATATTGCGTCAGGTCTTGAAAAATATGCCTTACAAAAAGATGGAGATAAAACACATATTCTTCATGGTTGGGGAGATAAAGGTGCGTATAATGTCGGCAGTTTAAGAGACAGTGATAATAAATGTCGTTACAGTTCTACGGTAAATTCTTTTTGGTGTATTTCTGATATGATAGAAAGAAATAAAGGGATAAAAAAAGCTGTAATGGAAGCTTTTGAAAAGCTTGATTCCAAGTATGGAATAAAAACATTTGAGCCTTATTTCCCATTATCTATGGAAAAAGAAGTTGGAAGAATTGTTAAACTAACTCCGGGGACATTAGAAAACAGCAGTACATATATTCACGCGACAACCTTTGCGATAATAGCACTTTTTAAAATTGGTGAAAGTGAAAAAGCTTGGGATCAAATTAAAAAAATAATCCCTATTACACATGATAATATCAGACTCTCGAGTTTTGTAATGTCTAATTCGTATTTTCATAATACAGAATATGAAATGGATGGAGAATCAATGCTTGACTGGTATACAGGAAGCGGAACTGTATTATTAAGAGGTATAGTTGAAAATGCATTGGGGATTCAGCCTGATCTTAACGGATTTAACATAAAATTTCCTGATTATGTGCCTTCGAATGATTTAACTGCGGAATTTAAAATAAAAAATTGTAAGGTTAAATTAAGTTATACAAATAAGAAAACAAAAAACAGAACATGCTTTGTTAATAATATGGAATGTCATGGAAATGATATATATATTCCTAATGAAAAACTTATTGATGAAATATTTATTGAAATAAACGATTGACAGAACGGTGTTTGTTTGAAATAATTTTTGAAAGGTGGTAATGAAGTGCACATAGGTGGACTTGATATTGGAACTACGGGTTGTAAAATAAGTATATATAATGAAAAGGGCGAATTTATACATAAGGCATACAGCGAATATGAAAGCATAAGAAATTCTGAAATTCAAGAGATTGATGCGGCTGATGTTTGGGAAAGTGTAAAAAAAGTTCTTTATGAAGCAAAAAACACGGTTTCTGAAATAGATACAATTGGCGTAACAAGCTTTGGCGAAAGCTTTGTTTTGCTTGATAAAGATGATAACATTTTGCTCCCTTCAATGCTTTATACAGATAAAAGAGGGATAAAAGAAGCACAGCAATTTGATAGTGAAACTGTTATGAATATTGCAGGAACAAAACCTCATGGAATGTATAGCTTACCGAAGCTTATGTGGATAAAAGAAAATTTACCCGAAGTATATGAAAAAACCGAAAAAGTATTTTTGTTTGAGGATTTTATTATATATAAGCTTACAGGAAAAAGACAGATAGATTATTCTTTGGCAGCTCGTACAATGGGATTTGATATTGAAAATAAATGCTGGAGTGAGGAACTTTTTTCTGTTGCAGGGATTGACATTGAAAAAATGTCAGAACCGGTCTGTGGAGGAAATATTGTAGGAAAAGCTATATTAAATGGATTTTCAAATACCTATATTATAAACGGTTGTCATGATCAGCTTGCGGCGGTTATCGGGGCGGGCGTATTTGAAGAAGGAAGTGCAATTGACGGAACGGGAACAGTTGAATGTATAGTTCCGGTGTTTAATAAAATTCCTGAAAGTAAAGAATTTTTTGATGACGGTTATCCGGTTGTTCCTCATATTTTTGACGGAAAATACATATGCTATGCACTTTCTTATACCGGTGGTGCAGCTCTTAAATGGTACAGAGATACATTTTCAAGCGATAAATCCTATAAAGAGCTTGATAGTGAAGTTGGTGAAGAACCTACGGGAATACTCATAATGCCTCATTTTGCAGGTGCAGCGAATCCCTATATGGATGAAAATTCAAAAGCGATAATTTCAGGCTTGACTTTAGGGACAACAAAAGCGGATTTATATAAAGCTTTTATGGAGGGCGTAACTTATGAAATTCTTCTTAATTTAGATCGGATTTCAGAAGAAAATATAACTGTTAAAAAGCTTTATGCAACAGGTGGCGGTGCTTCAAGTAAGGTTTGGCTTCAGATAAAAGCCGATATCCTTGGTCGCGAAATCACAGCACTTGACACTGCGGAAGCAGGAGCAGTGGGAACAGTTATGCTTTCTTCGGTTGCTCTTGGCAGTTGCAAAGATATGTATGAAGCAAGGGATATATTCGTAAAAGAGCGAAAAACTTATTATCCTGATAAGGAAAAAAATAAAAAATACAGAGCTATATATGAAAGATATAAAAAAATATATGGTTCTGCGAAAGGATGGCAATAATGCTTGTAAATTTAAAAACGATATTAAAAATAGCAGAGGCAAATAAATGTGCTGTCGGCTCGTTTAACACGCCTAATTTTGAGAGTATAAAGGCGGTAATCGGTGCCGCAGAGGAGCTTAATCAGCCTGTTATAATTATGCACGCACAGATTCATGAGGAAATGAATATCTGCAAAATGGATGAAATTGCTCCTTTGATGCTGTTTATGGCTGATAAAGCAAAGGTTCCCGTATGTGTTCATTTAGACCATGGTACAGCTTTAGATTACGTTAAAAAAGGTATTGATATAGGATTTACCTCCGTAATGTACGATGGTTCAGAAAAAAGTGTGGAAGAAAATACCGCAAACACCTGCGTTATTACATCTATTGCACATAAAAAAGATGTTTCCGTGGAAGCAGAAGTAGGTTCTATGGGGGCACGTGAAGGTGGAGCTGCAGAAGGTGCAAGTATTTATACAGAGCCTGACCTTGCACTAAAATTTGTACAGGAAACAGGAATTGATGCACTTGCGTGTGCTTTTGGCACGGCACATGGTATTTATAAAGAAGCACCAAAGCTTGATTTTGAAAGAGTAAGAAAAATAAGATCACTTATTGATGTGCCTATCGTTATGCACGGTGGAAGCGGTGTAAGCGAAGATGATTACAGAAAAGTAATTGAGTGCGGTGTCAGAAAGATAAACTACTACACATATATGGCAAAAGCAGGTGGTGAGGCAATTGCAAAACTTTCTGATGAAATATTTTTCCACGATGCTGTTGTTGCAGTAGAAAATGCTATGCGTGAAAACGCAAAATCAGCAATGAAAATATTTATGCGACCAAAAGAAAAAAAAGATGATTTGTATTCAAAATATTATGAATAACAAAAGAAAGGAACTATAACTATGAAGCGTTCAGAACTTAATGAAATTATGAAAAATGCAGTTGAATTTATCAACGAGATGAATTTTAAACTCCCACCCTTTGCATTCTGGAGCCCTGAAGAATGGGCACAGAAAGGTCATGACTATGACGAGATAAGGGATAATATGCTCGGATGGGATATAACAGATTTTGGTTATGGCGACTATCGCAAAATCGGACTGTTGATGTTTACGATAAGAAATGGTAACTTTAATGACAAAAAATATATCAAGCCTTATGCAGAAAAGCTCCTTATTGTTGAAGAAGAACAGATAACACCTTTCCATTTTCACTGGAGCAAAATGGAGGATATTATAAACAGAGGCGGAGGAAATCTTCTTGTTCAGGTTTACAACAGCACAAAAGACGAGCAGTTTGCTGACACGCCTGTAACCGTATCTGTTGACGGTCGTAGCTACGAGGTTGAAGCAGGCGGAATAATAAGAATAAAGCCCGGCGAAAGTATAACACTTCCAAGCGGGCAGTATCATAAATTCTGGGGAGAAAAAGGAACAGGAAAAATTTTACTTGGCGAAGTTTCAAAAGTAAACGATGACAGAGTGGATAACAGGTTCTACGAAACAACAGGGCGTTTTCCAAAAATTGAAGAAGATGAAAAACCACTTTATCTTTTGGGAAATGAATATCCTGTTGCAAAATAAATTTTAAACCAAAAATTCGCTTAAGGAGAAATAAAAATGCAACAAACACAAACATATGGTTATTCGGAAAAGGATTATAAAAAATTTAAAAAATACGGTTGGCTGATGATGTTAAGCTTTGGTCTCACTTATCTTTTTTTCTACAACGGAAGACAAAATATAAATTTGGTAATGGCTCAAATGGCAGAAGAACTTAATTCTTCAACTGCTGCTTTGGGAGTGGTTTCTTCAGCGTTGTTCTGGTGCTATGCCTTTGGTCAGTTGATTAACGGTCGTCTGGGTGCATATTTTGGGTATAAGCGATTTATGATGATTGGAATTGTAGCATCTGCAATAATAAATGTGATTATTTCGTTTCAGAATTCTATTCCTGCTATCGCTGTTCTTTGGGGATTAAATGGTTTTTTTCAATCTACTGTTTGGGCAAATGGATTAGGTGTTTTAAATAAATGGTGGCCCAAAGAAAAGCGTGGTTTTGCTTCTGGTCTGACTACTGCTTTTTCAGGACTTGCACAGGTAGTTACTTATCTTACAATATTGCTTTGTATGGAGCGGAATCCTGAGTGGGGCTGGAGAGCCGCTTTTCGTTACCCAATGATTCCTATGCTTCTGATGTTGATTGCATTTTTCTTCTTTTTTTATGAAAAAACGGAAGATGTAGGACTTGTGCCATTTCGTGATTCGGATGACGAAGCTGAAAAGAGGGATCTTGAAATGATTTCTCAAATAGAAAATAATGGTTATTTTTATCCCTATAAAGTACTCTTTAAAAATCCAAAGGTGATTATTTTTTGCTTTATTTCCGCTATTGCAGGTGTAGGACGATATGGATTGTTGACATGGATTCCTACATATTTTATAGAGGAACTTGGTTTAACAATAAAAGACGGTATTTTCAGTTCAATTTTGCTTCCTTTTGGACAAGCTTGCGCTATGTTTGTCTTTCCTTTGATAACAGATAAGCTTTTTAAAGGAAAGCGTGAACCGATGTTGATTTTGACGGCTTTGGTTACTTTTTTAGGAATGCTGTGTTTTCCTTTTATTAAAAGTCAGACTATTGCTTCTTTGATGCTCTTTGTGCTTGGCGTATTTACAATGGTTACAGGAGTAATCTGGGCAATTGCCGGAGATATGGGAGGAAGAGCCTTTTCTTCTACTCTTGTAGGTATCCTTGATTGGGCTGTTTATATGGGAGCTGCTGTTCAGGCGGTTATTTTTGGGTTTATAAAAGATTCTTTCGGATGGTCTGCAATTTTTATAACCATCGGATGTCTTTACATACTTATGTTGATTTTGACATTGTTAGCACGAAAAATTAAAATCAAATAAAGAGGCTCATATTAAAAAGGAGAGTTTTATGGCAATTATAGAAATAAAAAATGAATATCTTTTGGTAGGAATAAACACATTAGGAAGTGAGCTTGCGTACATTAAGTCAACAGGTGGAGAGGATTACTTATGGAACGGGGATGAAAATGTTTGGGATTTAAGAGCACCGGTTTTATTTCCAATATGCGGTGGCTTAAAAGATGATATATATATTTTAAATAATAAAAAATATATATTGAATAAACATGGATTTGCAATGAATCAGGAATTTGAAGGTATACTTTTAAGCGGAACAAAAGCGGAATTTATTTTAAACAAAGTAACAATGAAGCAGTGGATAGATAAGCAAACTTAGCAGCGTATGGTACTTCGTATAGATTAGAAGGTGAAAATAAAACTAATTAAAAATAGAAGTACATCGCATACAGATGAAAAAGTGTCGCAGCAGGTTTGCTGAGGCGCTTTTTTCGTCTTATGAGGTGCCTATGAGAAGTTCTTACAATTGCCCCAATATATCTAGGATAATTACTAATAGAACTTTAACTCGTTTATGTGATCGTATAAAAGCCGGGTGGTGGCTTTGTGTGGTCTTTTTTATTTCACATAATTTCAATCAATGGATTAAACATTGGTTTTTGTACTTTATTAGATATCCGTAGCGATTCCAATTCGAAAAAAACAAAAAAATTTTGAGGAGGCTAACGCTATGCAAGAAAATATTGCTTTTTTAAACAAATTCAAGAATTTTATAAGAATTTCGTTAAAAAACCATCGTAACGATATTTATCGTAAAGATAGGATGTTGAAGGAACAGGAAGTTTTATCCGATAATCCATTTTTTATTGAGGAAGCTGTTTATGATGATTATAGTTTTTTAGAAAATCAGATTGTAGTTATGGATTTTAAACTTAGATTAAAAAATGATTTGCTTTTTGAGGTATTAACCTCAATTGAGCAACAACATAGAGATATAGTATATTTAAGTTTGTGCGAAGGATGGAGCGATTCAAAAATAGGTAAAAAACTTAATCTTTCCCGTTCAAAAGTTCAAAGAATTAAACAGAAACTAAAAAAAGAAATTTACTCTGTAATGACAGGAGGTATTCAGAATGAAGATAAAGCACAGAGAAAAAATTGATTTAACTTATGAAATTATACATAATGCTATAAACGGAGATGGTGAAGCTGAAGAAATGATCTTTGATTATTACGAACCTTATATTATAAAACTTTCAAAAAAACCGTATATAGATAAAAATGGACAAGACAGCTATATAATTGATGAAGATATTTATATGAGTTTAAAATTAAAATTACACGAACTAATTA
>CAZHZL010000023.1:0-33661 GCA_964537245.1 uncultured Oscillospiraceae bacterium | reverse complement strand
CTGTTCTTCTTTTAGATGATATTTTATCTGAGCTTGATAAAGAAAGACAGGAAAAGCTTTTTTATTATATAAGAGGATTTCAAACTATTATAACAGTTACTGATGCACAGAAAATAAAAGAAAAAGATGTTAATATTATAAAAGTTGAAAATTCTAAAATTGTGTAAATTTTTATAAAAAAAGAAAGAGAAAAGGAAATTTTTATATGTATTTAAAGAAAATAGAGCTTACAGGGTTTAAATCCTTTCCTACTAAAACTATTCTTGATTTTAATGGTGGGATAACAACAATAGTAGGCCCTAACGGAAGCGGAAAAAGTAATATATCAGACGCAGTAAGATGGGTAATGGGTGAAATGAGGCCAAAATCACTGCGTGCACCGGGAATGCAGGATGTTATTTTTTCCGGTACTCAGAAAAGACCTCCTCAGAATTATGCTGAGGTTTCTGTTATTATAGATAATTCACAGAAAGATCTTAATATAGATTTTTCTGAAGTTGTTATAACAAGAAAATTATACAGAAGCGGTGAAAGCGAATATTATATTAATCGTACTCCTTGCAGAATGAAAGATATAAACGAGCTTTTTATGGATACAGGACTTGGTAAAGAAGGATACAGTGTTGTAGGTCAGGGTAAGGTAGATGAAATAATTTCAGGAAATCAGAAGGACAGAAGAAATTTTTTTGAAGAAGCCTGCGGAATATCTAAATACCGTCATAAGAAAGAAGAAGCACAAAGAAAATTAATGCAGACTGAAGAAAATATTTTAAGACTAAATGATATAATATCAGAGCTTGCAGTAAGAATACCTTCTTTAAAAAGAGCTTCGTCAAAAGCTTTACAATATGAAGAAATAAATAAAAATCTCAAAGATTCACAAATAAAAAAATGGTGTTATAATATTAAGCTTTGCAGAGAAAAAGAAATAATACTTGAAAATGATAAAGCTGCAAATGAGGATAAAATAAAATATATAAAAGAAGAAATAAATAAAATTGAAGAAAATACAGCTTCTCTTAATAAAAAAAGAAGAGAGGCAGATTTGCTTACCGAAGAGCTTTATAAAAAAGAAAAAGACTGGGAATTTAATATATCAACTTTTGTTAATCAGATAAGATTATATGAACAGGAAATAGAAAGAAATATATTAGAAGCAGAAAATCTTAAAAACGATAAAGAAGAAGATGAAAAAAAATTAAAAAAATATAAAATTCTTTTTGAAGAAAGAGATAAAAAGATAGATGATTTAAAGAAAAATAAAGAAAGAATTTTAAAAGAAATAAGATTATTTGATGAAGTTTTGGAAAAAATAAGAAAAAAAGAAGAAGAAATAGAGGAAAAAACTCATCTGCTTCATAAAAAAGATGAAGAAAAAACACAGCTTATTATAGAAAAAAATACAAAAGAAGGTAATATTAAATATTTAAGTGATATTGAAAAAAATTATGAAGGATATCAAAAATCAGTAAAAGAAGCTTTAAGTGCAGTTAATAAGGGATATATAAAAGATGTTAAGGTTTACGGTACCTTGGCTGCTATTATAAAATCTACAAAAAAGAATGCACTTGCTTTTGATGCAGTTCTAAGCGGTGCTTTACAGAATATTGTTGTAGAAGATGAAGAAGACGCAAAAAAAATAATAGGATTTTTAAAGAGAAACAGCTTGGGAAGAGTAACTTTTTTACCAAGAACAGTAATTAAAGAGCAAAAATATGATTTTTCTGATGCTTTGAAAGAAAAAGGAGTTATAGGTAAGGCTGTTGATTTACTTGAATTTGATAAAAAATTTATAGGAGTAGTGACTTCACTTTTAGGAAAAACTCTTATAGTAGATAATTATGAAAATGCAAGAATTATTTCAAGAAAATATGATAATGAATTTCGTATTGTAACTTTAGAGGGTGAAGTATTCAGAGCAGGCGGTGCTATTGTAGGAGGTAATATTTTAAAACAGTCCGGATTTATGTCAAAAAATGCAAGCATTGAAGAAATGAAAAAGGAAGTTACGGAGTATTACGAAAGAATAAGAAAGATAGATAATGAAATTCTTGATTTAAGAGGTCTTATTTCAAATTTATCAAGAGAAGCAGATAAACAAAAAGAAGGACTTGATGAACTTAATGAAAAGAAAGCTTATCTTAATTATGTTGAAAGAGCTGTATATGATGAAACAGAAAGTCAAAAAGCTCTTTTGAATGAACAAGAAGATTACATAAAACTGATGAAGAAAAAAGAAGAAAAAATAGAAGAGCTTTATGAAAATAACGAGTCCTTAAAAGAGGACATTGAATTTAAAAATGAACAAATAAAGCAAGCTAAAGAATCTTTGTCGGGTGTAGGAGAAGAAAGTGAAAAAATAAAGGAAGAAAAAGAAAAAACAGAGCTTGAAATAGAAAAAATAAATAAGCTTCAGAAAGAAAAAAATGAAGAGCTTGTTGTGTACGAAAAAAAGGACAGTGATATTAAAAATAAAATAGAAAAAAACAGAGAAGAGATAGAAGAAGATACATCAATGATGTGGGAACAATATGAAATGAGTTATACTCAGGCTTTAGATATTGTTAATACAGATGAAATAGATATAGAAGAAGAAACTAAAAAAATAAATATGTTAAGGTCTAAAATAAAAAATATGGGAGCTGTAAATACAGACGCTATCAAAGAATATGAAGAAGTTAATGAAAGATTTACATTTTTAACTTCTCAAAGGGAAGACCTTGAAAAAGCAAAATCTGATCTTAATGAAATTATAGATGAAATGATAACTATAATGAAAAAAGAATTTAAAGAAAAATTTGCTCTTATAAATGAAAAATTTAAAACTACTTTTACAGAACTTTTTGGTGGAGGTATGGCTAATTTAAAATTGACAGAGCCGGATAATTTGCTCGAGAGTCCTATTGAAATAGAAGTTCAACCACCCGGAAAAAAACTGGAAAGTATTTCACTTTTATCAGGTGGAGAAAAGGCATTTACAGCAACAGCTCTTTTATTTTCAGTTTTATCTCTCAATCCGCTTCCTTTCTGTGTATTTGATGAAGTTGAAGCAGCTTTGGATGAGGTTAATGTATACAGATTTGCAGATTATTTAAAAAAATATAAAGATAAAACACAGTTCATACTTATTTCACACAGAAGAGGTACTATGGAATGTGCAGATACTTTATATGGTGTTACAATGCAGGAAAAAGGTATTTCAAAGGTTGTTTCACTTAAAGTAAGCGATGTTGTGGAAGACTAAATAAGAAAGGGATAATAAAATGTTTTTTTTCGATAAATTTAAAAAAGGTATAGAAAAAACAAAAGAAGCTGTTTCTGAAAGTATAAATAATGTATTTAAGGTATTCAGAAAAATTGATGATGAGCTTTATGACGAGCTTGAAGAAGCTATGATTTTATCTGATATGAGTTATGAAAGCTCTTCTTATATAATCGAAGAATTAAAAAAGAGAGTAAAAGAAAAAAAGATTAATGAAGAAGATGAACTTAAAAAAGAAATAAAAGAAGTTATAGGTGAAATTCTTTCTCTTGATAATTCTCTAAAAAAAGAAAATAAGCCTTATGTTATAATACTTGTAGGTGTAAACGGCAGCGGAAAAACTACAACTGCAGGAAAATTGGCTTATCAGTTTA
This sequence comes from uncultured Oscillospiraceae bacterium, assembly GCA_964537245.1. GTDB lineage: Bacteria > Bacillota > Clostridia > UMGS1840 > UMGS1840 > UMGS1840. The sequence continues at coordinate 30,025 of CAZHZL010000023.1, read as the reverse complement.
ATAAAGAAGGAAAATCAGTTATTCTTGCAGCAGCGGATACATTCAGAGCGGCGGCAACCGATCAGCTTAAGGTATGGGCTGAAAGGTCAGAAGCAGATTTTTTCTGCGGAAATGACGAGCAGGATCCATCTTCTGTTATATATGAAGCGGCAGAGCATTTAAAAAGAACAGGTAAAGATATTCTTATTTGTGATACTGCCGGAAGATTGCAAAATAAAAAAGGACTTATGGATGAGCTTGGAAAAATGCACCGAGTATTAAAAAAACAGCTTGATTGCGATTATATAGAATCACTTCTTGTAATTGAAGCGGGAACAGGTCAGAACGCTGTTTCACAGGCTGTTAATTTCAGTGAGGTTGCTGACCTTACAGGTATAGTTTTAACAAAGCTTGACGGTACTTCAAAGGGAGGAGTAATAATTCCTCTTGTTCAACAGACAGGTCTTCCTGTTAAGTTAGTGGGAGTAGGAGAAAAAATAGAAGATTTAATGGATTTTGATCCAAAATCATATGCAGAAGAATTATTCTGATAAATATTTGAAATTTTAAGGAAAGGAAATAAATACTTATGAAAAAAACAGGAAAAACCTTATTAAAAGTATTATTATCTTTGCTTGGTGTTCTTATAATAGCCGGCGGCGTTATAGGATATATTTTTTACAGTGAGCTCATTCAGATTAATGAAATAGGAAAAGAATATATATATATATTTCTTACAAATTTTTCAACTGAGTTTTATGTTCAGCTTGTAAGCTTCTTTATAATTTTTATTTTTATATTTATAAATATTTTTGTTATAAGAAATGTTATGAGAAAAATTGATCTTAATTTTGAATATATGAAAAAATTATTTCCTCTTGTAGCATTATCGGTTATTTTATCAATATTTGTAAGTGGATTTATAAAAGAAAATATAGCTGTACATTTCTTAAATTTTAAAAATAGTGTAAGCTTTAATGCAGTGGACCCTCTTTTCGGTAAAGATCTTTCTTATTATGTTTTTATAAGACCTTTTCTGATGTCTATTTTTAATAGCTTAATAGGTATACAAATATTCGTAATGATTTTTACTGTAATAGCTTATTTCTTTTTATACAGCAGTCTCGGAAGATTCAGTTTTAAAGATATTTTAAAGCAAAACGGTATCTGTGTTCATGTATTGGTTAATTGCGCAATTCTTTTGTTTATGTGGTCCATAGAGTATAAGTTCAAGGCAGAAGAAATTTTATATTCTACATTTAATGATTTAAACGGGGCGGGTTACACAAAAACTCATATATGGCTCAATTTTTATAATATAATGCCTGTTATACTTATTGCAATAGCATTTTTAAGCGTTATATTTGTTTATAATAAAAAATTTAAGTTTGCAGTAAGCTCAATTGCAGTATTTCCTCTTATATATCTGGCAATTATTGTATCCTCATTCTTTATGCAATATATAATTGTTGAACCTTCAGAGGTACAGATGGAGGAGCCTTATATAAAAAGAAATATAGAATATACAAGAATGGCTTACGGACTTAACAAAATAAAAGAAAAAGAATTTTCAGCTGACAACAGTATATCTTTAGAAACTTTGGAAAGAGAAAAAGAAACCTTAGAAAATGTCAGAATTATAGATTATGAATCATCAAAAATAATAATAAATCAGCTTCAGAGTCTGAGAAATTATTATGAATTTAAGGACCTTGATATATCGGTTGCAAATATAAACGGTAAAAAAGTTCCTGTTGCAACATCTGTAAGAGAAATAAAGAAAACCTCAGATTCTACTACAACAAAAAATTATATAAACGATAAAATGCGTTTTACACATGGCTACGGTCTTGTAAGTATGCCAATAAACAAAGTATCATCTGAAGGACAGCCTCTTTTTTATGTTAAAGATATTCCTTTAATGTATAATTACGGTTACAGCGAAATAACACAACCGCGTATATACTATGGTGAAAATCAGGACGAATATTCAATAGTAAACACAAGTATAAAAGAATTTGACTATTTAAGAGGAGAAGAAAATATAGAAACTACTTACAACGGTAAAGCCGGAATAAAGTTAAATTTCTTAAATAAGCTTGTTTTTGCAATAAAAAACAGAGATTATCAGATATTGGTTTCACAATTTGTAAACAGCGAAAGTAAGATTCTTACAAACAAAAATGTTCTTGAAAGAGTTAAAAAAGCTGTACCTTTCCTTGATTATGATCAGGACCCTTATCCGATAGTGGATTCAAACGGAAAAATAAAATGGATAATAGATGCATACACAAAAACTGATAAAATTCCTTATTCGCAGATGTATAAGGACGGAAATTTTAACTATATAAGAAATTCAGCAAAAGCTGTTGTTGACGCATATGACGGAACTGTTTCTTTGTATATAACGGACGAAACAGACCCGCTTATTATGGCTTATAAAAAAATGTATCCTACTGCATTCAGCTATGAAGCAATGCCGGAGGATATAAGGTCTTGTATAAAATACAGCGAAAGCTATTTTAAAATACAGGTTGAAATGTTAAAAAGATATCATACAACAGATACAACAACCTTCTATAATAAGTCAGATGTGTGGGATGTTGCGTATGAATTAAAGGATGACCAGATAAAAAGACAGGTAGAGCCTTATTACAATATGTTAAGACTTAACGGTAAAAATACTGCTGATGTTGTCCTTATGATACCTTATACTATTTCAGAAAAAGAAAATATGGTATCATGGCTTTGTGTAGGTTCGGATAGTTCAAGCTACGGAGAAATGACTTTATATACTTTTCCACAGGGAAAAAATGTTTACGGTCCTTTGCAGATTGAAAAGAGAATAAATTCAAATAAGGATATTTCAAAGGAAATGACCTTATGGGGACAGGGAGGAAGTCAGGTAGTAAGAGGTAATATGCTTACCGTTCCTGTCGGAAAATCTTTTATATATATAGAGCCTATATATATAACAAGTGAAAAAAATTCTTTTCCTGAGCTTAAAATGATTATTGGCTCATATGGTGACAAAATTGTTATGAAGCCTACCGTTGAAGATACCTTCACAGCACTTTTTGAAAATATTTCTAAAACCGATAAGGAAGCACAGGAGCTTATCAGAAAAGGCAATAAGGAAGAAGAAAAGGAAACTGTAAAAACAGAAGAAATAATTCAAAATGACGAAGAGATTGATATTAATTCAATAAGAGAGGCATATGAAAAGGTGAAGGAAGCTTCAAAAAATAATGACTGGATTGCTTTCGGAGAAGGTATGAAGGAGCTTGAAGAAAAAATAAATCCTCAGAGTAATGAAGAAATAATAGAAAATGAAGAAAGATAATAAATTTTTACCGATAACTAAAGAAGAATGTATAAAAGAGTATGGGGGAGAGCCTGATTTTGTACTTGTAACGGGTGACGCGTATGTCGATCACCCTTCTTTCGGTACTGCTGTTATTTCAAGAGTTCTTCAGAACAAAGGCTATAATATAGCTATTCTTTCTCAGCCTGATTATACTAAAAAAGATGATTTTATGAGATTTGGCAGACCAAAGTACGGATTTCTGGTCAATAGCGGCAATTTAGATTCAATGGTAAATCATTATACGGTTAATAAAAAGAAAAGAGGGACTGACTCTTTTTCTCCCGGAGGAAAGACGGGAAAAAGACCTGACAGAGCAGTTATAGTATATTCTAACAGAATACGCGAGGCATATGGACAAATTCCGATTGTTCTCGGAGGCTTGGAGGCTTCTTTACGCAGACTTGCACACTATGACTATTGGAATGATAAGGTAAGAAGAAGCATACTTGTTGATTCAAAGGCAAACTATATAACCTACGGTATGGGGGAAAGAATCATTGTTGAAGTGTGTGACGCAATAAAAGATAATGATTTTGAGAGAATAAAGAATATAAAAGGCGTTGTATATCAGACAAAGGATATATCGGATTTAAAGGATTATATAGAGGTTGACTCTTTTGAAGATGTAAGAGAGGATAAGAAAAAATATGCAAGATTTTCTTATATTGACCATAAAGAACAAAATCCTTATATAGGAAAAACAATTGTACAGAAGCATATAGACAGATATGTGGTTTCAAATCCGCCTGCTGTTCCTTTAAATACCAAGGAGCTTGACGAGGTTTATTCACTCCCTTATATGAGAACATATCACCCTGTTTATGAAAAGGATGGGGGAGTTCCCGCAATAAGCGAGGTTAAATTTTCAATAATTTCACAAAGAGGCTGTTACGGAGGTTGTAATTTCTGTTCGTTAGCTTATCATCAGGGAAGAATAGTAACCTCAAGGTCAGAAAAGTCAATATTGGAAGAAGCTGAAAAAATTATACAGGAAGAAGATTTTAAAGGATATATTCACGATGTTGGAGGTCCGACAGCAACTTTCAGATTTCCTGCCTGTGAAAAACAAAACAGCGTGGGTGCTTGCAAAAACAGACAATGCTTATTTCCGACACCGTGTAAAAATTTAAGAGTTGACCATACAGAGTACCTGGGAATTTTAAGAAAATTGAGAAGCTTAAAGGGTGTAAAAAAGGTGTTTGTCCGTTCCGGAATAAGATTTGATTATCTTATGGAGGATAAAGATACAACATTTTTTAAAGAGCTTGTTGAGCATCATGTTTCCGGTCAGCTTAAGGTTGCGCCTGAGCATTGTTCAAATAATGCACTGAAATTTATGGGTAAGCCAAGTATTGAAGTGTATGAAAAATTTCAGAAGAAATTTTATGAGATAACAAAAAAAATAGGGAAGGAACAGTATCTTGTGCCATATCTTATTTCATCACATCCGGGCTGTACCTTAAATGACGCACTTGATTTGGCGGTATATCTGAAAAAGCATAAAATAAATCCTGAACAGGTACAGGATTTTTACCCTACTCCGGGAACAGTATCCACAGCGATGTATTATACAGAGCTTGACATAAAAACATTAGAGCCGATATATGTTGCAAAGGAATACAAAGAAAAGAGTATGCAAAGAGCGTTGCTTCAGACATATAAAAAAGAAAACAGAGCAGTAATTCTGGAAGCACTTAAAAAAACAGGCAGAACTGAACTTATGGGAATGCTCCTGCCAAACGAAAATTTTAAAAATTACAAAAAGGAGAACGAACATGGCAATAATAATAGACGGAAAAAAGGTTTCAATGAAAATAAAAGAGGAGTTAAAGAAAAAGGTGGCTCTTCTGAACGAAAAAGGGGTAAATCCGGGTCTGGCAGTAGTCGTGGTAGGAAATGACCCTGCAAGCAGAATATATGTTAATAACAAAAAGAAAGACTGTGAATATATAGGAATAAATTCATATGAATACAGTCTTCCCGAAACTGCAACAGAGGAAGAGGTTTTAAAGGTTATTTCTGACCTTAACAACGATGAAAAGGTAAGCGGAATCATAGTTCAGCTTCCTGTTCCGAAGCATATATCGGAAGAAAAAATAATCAATGCAATAAGTCCTAAAAAAGATGTTGATGCTTTTCATCCTGAAAATGTAGGCAGAATAATGACAGGAAATTACAGTTTTCTGCCTTGCACACCTGCCGGTGTTATGGAGCTTTTGGAGGAAGAAAAAATAGAAATATCAGGTAAAAAATGTGTTGTATTGGGAAGAAGTAATATTGTAGGAAAGCCTATGGCGATGCTTCTTATTCATAAAAGCGGAACTGTTACCGTTTGCCATTCAAAAACAACCGATTTAAAAGAAACAGTAAAGAGTGCCGATATTGTCGTTGCAGCTATCGGAAAAGCTAAATTTGTGACAGCAGATATGATAAAGGAAGGCGCAGTTGTAATTGATGTTGGCATAAACAGAGATGAAGAAGGTAAGCTTTGCGGTGATGTTGATTACGAAAATGTGGAGAAAAAAACATATGCAATCACTCCTGTTCCGGGCGGAGTAGGTCCGATGACGAGAGCAATTCTTATGAAAAATACAGTTACCGCTGCTGAAAATATGTAATGTTCTATGTGGAACACAGGAGTAATAATATGATGAAAATGACAACTCTGTGTTATATAGAAAATGAGAAAAATGAATATCTCATGCTTCAAGAGTGAAAAAAGAAAATGATGAAAACAAAGACAAATATATAGGTATAGGCGGAAAATTTGAAGAAAATGAAAGTCCGTTTGATTGCATAAAGCGGGAGATAAAGGAAGAAACGGGTCTGAAAGCCGAAAACCTTTCTTACCGTGGAATAGTCACCTTTATTTCAGATTTATACGGCTGTGAATATATGCATCTTTTTATATGCGATAAATACAGCGGAAATATGAAAGAATGTGATGAAGGAGACCTCAGATGGATAAATAAAAAAGATGTTTATAAGCTTCCTATATGGGAAGGTGATAAAATCTTTTTTAAGCTTTTGGAAGAAGAAAGAGAATTTTTTTCTTTAAAGCTGATATATGAAAAAGATAGATTGATTTCTTATAATATAGAATAAAATAATATAAAAAAATGCAGAAAAATTTCTGCATTTTTTTATCCTAAAAGTACATCTGTAATAAGCATTACCGAAAAACCTGCGAGAAGGGCATAGGTTGCGCCTCTTTCGCTTCCGTGTGAGTGTGTTTCGGGAATCATTTCGTCACTTATAACATAAAGCATTGTTCCGCCGGCAAATGCAAGTGCAAATGGAAGAATGGCTGAAGAAAAGCTTACAGCAAAGAATCCGATAAATGTTCCTATTACTTCAATTACACCCGTAACAGCGGCTAATATAAATGTTCTTGAGGGTTTTACTCCGGCAGAAAGCATAGGTGCAATAATGACCATACCTTCAGGGATATTCTGAAGAGCTATACCTCCTGCTATCAGAAATGCCTGAGTCATATCTCCCGAACCGAAACCAACGCCTGCTGCAATTCCTTCAGGCAGATTATGAATTGCTATCGCAGTCACAAACAAAAGAACTTTGTTAAGACTTGTATTATTATGCTCTTCTATATCGGCACCTACCATTTTATGAAGGTGGGGAACAAGCTTATCAATAAGGTTTAAAGCTATTGCTCCCGCAAATATTCCGGCAACGGTTGTAATAAGTTTGTATTTTCCGCCGTAATCAAGAGACGGAACAATAAGCCCCAATACTGCTGCCGCAAGCATGACGCCTGCCGCAAAGGAAAGTATTATATCTGAAAATCTGTGTGACATTCCTTTAAATAAAAATCCTATAACAGCACCCACAACAGTTGCTCCGCCAACTCCGAGAGCTGTAAGAAATACCATTTCCATAAGCAATTCACTTCCTTTATCTTTCAAATTTATTTTCTATTGTTACTTTATCAAAAGAAACAAAAAGCGGTCTGCCGTGAGGGCAGGTTGTTTTTCCGTTTAATAAGAAGGCTTTTTTCACAAGCTCTTCCATTTCTTTTGCAGATAAAATCATATTTGCTTTTATGCTCATTTTGCAGGCAACAAGATATAAAAGTCTTTGATTAAAATCTTCTTTATCCATGCTGCCTTTTCTTTTTATTTCGGAAAGTATTTCATAAACAAGCTTTTCAATCTGACTCTCCTTTACATCAAGTGGAATTGAACGAACGACTATTGATTTTCCTCCAAAATCGTCGATTTCCATACCAAGATTTGAAAAAATATCTGTGTTATCCATGACCAAAGTATATTCGCTTGCGCTTAAATCAACTTTTTTAGGAATAAGAAGATACTGTGCATTTGCTTTTCTTTTTGCGTATGATTCTCTCAGCATTTCGTAGTTCATTCTTTCGTGGGCGGCATGTTGGTCCATAAGAATCATTTCATTTTCTTTTTCTATAATTATATATGTAGAAAAAATCTGACCTATTATTTTGTAATTTTCCTGTATTTCAAAAAATTTTTCCGTTTTTATTTTTTCAGGTTTTTCTTCTGTTTCTTTTATTTCTTCTATTGAGATTGGTTTTATAATTTCTATTTTTTCTTCTTTTTTTATAACAGGTTTTTCCTCTTCATTTTCTTCCTTTAAAAACAAATTTGTAGGAATTTTGTTAAAAGGAAGAGAGTTTTTAGGCTTTGGTTTATCAAATGAAGCAAAGCTTTTCTGAACAGGTATTTCAGCCTGAGTGTTTTTTTCTTCTTTATATTCGGGATATACCTTTTTTTCTGTTATAATGTCAGATTTTTTTATAAAAAGCTCGCTGTCAAGAGCGTTTCTTACTGATGTGAGGATTGCATTGTAAACCTCAGTTTCATCTGAGAATTTAACCTCTGCTTTTTGCGGATGTACATTCACATCACATTTAAAGCGGTTTATAATTATATCAATAACGCATAACGGATGTTTTCCCTGCGCTATTTTCTGAAAATATGCAAACTCAAGAGCAGATATCATAACCTTTGTTTTACATATTCTTCCGTTTACGCAGAATGTCTGAAATTTATAAGAAGGCTTTGCAATATTCGGATTTCCGACATAACCCTTTATTGTTATACCGTTATATGTGTTTTCAACTTTTACAAGATTTTTTGAAATTTCTGCACCATATACGCAGTATATCGCAGATTTTAAATCTCCGTCACCTTTAGAATAGAAAATTTCTTTTCCGTCCTTTATGAATCTCATTGAAATATCGGGATTAGCCAATATCAGCTTTCCCATAAGCTCCTCTATATACGCAGCCTCTGTGGCAGATTTTTTGAGAAAATTAAGTCTTGCAGGTGTATTGAAAAAAAGATTTTCAACGATGATTGTTGTTCCTTTAGGGCAGCCTGTATCGGAAATTGAAACAACCTCTCCACCTTTTATAAGGATTTTAGTACCGATATCAGTATCTTCCTTTCTTGTGGTGATGGTGACAGAAGAAACTGCACATATACTTGCTAAAGCTTCTCCCCGAAAGCCCATTGTTTTTATATCAAATAAATCGTCTGCACTTGCAATTTTGCTCGTTGCGTGGCGGACTACGCAGAGTTCTGCGTCCTCTCTGTCCATTCCCGTTCCGTCGTCAGTTATTTTTATAAGCTCTTTCCCGCCGTCCTTTATTTCAACCGTTATTCTGCCTGCATATGCGTCAAGTGCATTTTCAACAAGCTCTTTAACAACGCTTGACGGTCTTTCAACAACCTCGCCTGCAGCAATCTTGTCTGCTATTAATTTATCAAGAACTTTAATTTTTCCCATAAATATAACCTCTTATCAGATTTTTTTAGCTTCATTTATAATATCGTTAAGTGTGTTTAATGCTTCTATCGGTGTAAGCGTCGTTACATCTATTGATTTAATTTTTCCGACAAGCTCTTCGGATAAAAAGCTTGTGAACGAAGGCTCGCTGTCGTTTTCTTCTTCGTGATTTATAAATGGATTGTCTTTGTCATAAGAAAGGCTTTTTTCCCCGCTTTCCAAGCCTGCTAAAATATTTTTTGCTTTTGATATAACTGCATTAGGAACGCCTGCAAGCTTTGCAACCTCAACTCCGTAGCTTTCATCGGCGCCGCCTTCGATTATACGCCTTAAAAATGTTATATCATCGCCTCTTTTTTTAACTGCAACACTGTAATTTTTTATTCCTTTTATCATACCCTCAAGCTGTGTAAGCTCATGGTAATGCGTTGCAAAAAGAGTTTTACATTCGATTTTTTCCTTTATATGCTCCACAATTGCCCATGCAATAGAAAGTCCGTCATATGTGCTTGTTCCTCTTCCGATTTCATCTAAAATAACAAGACTGTTTTTTGTAGCGTTTTTAAGAATAGTTGCAACCTCGCTCATTTCAACCATAAAGGTTGAGCGACCCATAGCTAAGTCGTCGCTTGCTCCAACTCTTGTGAAAATTTTGTCTGATATACAGATGTTCGCTTTTTTAGCAGGAACAAATGAGCCCATCTGCATCATAATCGTTATTAATGCAACTTGTCTCATATATGTTGATTTACCTGCCATATTCGGACCTGTGATAATAGCAAAATCGGAATCATTTGAAAGATATGTATTGTTTGGAACAAATAACGAATCGTTAAGCACCTGTTCAACAACAGGGTGTCTGCCTTCTTCAACATCAATAATACCTGCGGTATTTATAACAGGCTTGCAGTAATTATGCTTCTGTGCGGCAGATGCAAAGGAGAGCAGAACATCTATATATGCCACAGTATCGGCAGCTTCCTTTATCCTTTGCGCATTTTCAAACACAACCTCTCTTATTTCGCAGAAGAGGTCATATTCAAGCTTACAAATGCTGTCGTTTGAATTAAGAAGAATATTTTCCAAATCCTTAAGCTCGGCGGTTATATATCTCTCACAGTTTGCTAAGGTTTGCTTTCTCATAAATGTATCGGGAACCTTATCCTTAAAGGAGTTAGATACTTCAATATAATATCCGAATACCTTATTAAACTTGATTTTAAGAGTTTTTATCTGTGTTTCTTCCTTCAAAGAAGCTTCCATTTCAAGAAGTGTACCTTCGGAATTTTTAACTATATGCTTTATATTGTCAAGCTCTTCGCTGTAACCCTCTTTTATTATTTTTCCTTCTCTTATGGTAAACGGAGCTTCATCGTCAATAGCGCGGTCGATAAGCTCATATATATCAGACAAATCATCAAACGAAGATGACAGTTCTCTTATTAAAGGTGTTCTGAAACTTTTCAGAGCATTTTTTATCGGAGTAAGCACCTTAAAAGAATCACGGAACGAAAGAAGGTCTCTGCCGTTTAAGGTTTTTAAGGATGTTTTTGCAAGAAGTCTTTCAATATCACGCACATTTTTTAAAAGTGATATAATTTCATCGGAAACCATATTTTCCGAAATAAATTCTTCAACTGAATCGAGTCTTTTTTCGATTATGCTTTTTGTTGTTGACGGTCTTTCTATAAAGCGTTTTAAAAGTCTGCCGCCCATAGCGGTTTTTGTGTAGTCAATTGCACCGAAAAGAGAGCCTTTTCTGCTTTTATCGCGCATTGTTTCAGTAAGCTCAAGGTTTCTTTTTGCGCAGTCGTCTATATCAAGAAATTCATTTTGGTTATAATAATCAAACTCTGTTATATGTCTCAGCTTTGTTTTCTGTGTTTTATCTGCATAATAGAGCGCGGCACACAAGGAGTAATATGAAAACATATTTTTCATATATGACTTTTTGTTTTCTTCAAAAACTTCAAATTTTCCTTTTAGAACAGTATCGGTATTTTCAATTGTGAAAAATTCGTCATCTATAATTTCAATGTGTGCGTTCAGTCTTTCTTTTATATTTCGCATAAGCTGTTTTTGCAAGAAAGCCTCGCTGTTAAATAAAATTTCAGCAGGTGCGTATTTGTATATTTCACTTTCCAGCTTTGATATAAAATCTTTTTCAGTAAATTGAGTTGTGAAAACATCACCCGTTGTTATATCAAGAAAAGCTATTCCGGCACCGTCATTTACAATATATGCGGAAGCAAGGTAATTGTTTGATTTTTCGTCGAGTGCAGATGTATCCGAAAATGTACCCGGAGTAACAACTCTGACAACTGCTCGCTCAACAATTCCTTTTGATTCTTTTGGGTCAGTCATTTGCTCGCATATTGCTACCTTATAACCCTTTTTTATAAGACGCGTGATGTAAGACTGTGCACTATGATAGGGAACTCCGCACATAGGTGCGCGCTCTTTGAGTCCGCAGTCTCTTCCTGTAAGTGTGATTTCAAGCTCTTTGGACGCTGTCAATGCGTCGTCAAAGAAAAGCTCATAGAAGTCACCCAAACGGTAGAAAATAAGGGTATCTTTGTACTGCTCTTTTATTTTCAAATATTGAGTCATCATTGGAGAAAGCTTTTCCATTTTTGTATTCGTCTCTTTTCTTTAGTTTTCTTTTATTTCACTTGCTCTCCGTTCAGAGACCAAGTCATACATTCGGTTATTTTTACTTTAACAAATTCGCCTTCGCAAACATCTGATGAAGCCTTGTAATTTACAACCTTATTTGTTTCCGTTCTTCCCTGACGCATATCCGGGTTTGTTTTTGATAAGCCTTCATCTATAATTTCATAGATATTGTTAAGGTAAGTGTCGTTTATTTCTTTTGAGATTCTGTTTTGTTCTTCTAAAAGTATATTGAAATTTTTAAGCTTCTCTTCATAGGTCATCGGGTCGTCCATAAGGGCGGCTTTCGTATCTTTTCTCTTTGAGTAGATAAAAGTAAAAAGTGTGTCAAATCTGACTTCTTTTACAAGAGAAAGCGTATCGTAGAATTCTTCTGTCGTTTCTCCGGGAAATCCGACTATTACATCGGCAGACAGTGCAATTCCCGGAATTTTTGCTTTTATTTTTGAAACAAGATTAAGGTAGTCTTCTCTTGTATATTTTCTGTTCATTTCCTTTAACACCCGTGTGTTTCCTGCTTGGAAAGGGAAATGAAGGTATTTGCAGATATTGTCGTTTCTTGCTATCGTGTCAATAAGCTTGTCTGTAAGATCCTTCGGGTGTGAGGTCATAAAGCGGATTCTTTTGATTTCTTTTATATCTGCAATTTTCTGAAGCAAATCCGAAAAATCAATTTCGTCCTCGTTGTCATTTCCGTAGGAATTTACATTTTGCCCCAGAAGAGTTACTTCTTTTAAGCCTTTTTTTACAAGAGCGTTTATTTCATTTAAAATATCTTCCGATTTTCTGCTTCTTTCCCGTCCTCTTGTGTGAGGAACTACACAGTATGTGCAGAAATTATTACATCCGTAGGCAATCGGAATCTGCGCTTTATAATTTTTCTCTATTACAACAGGAAGCCCTTCTACTATTGCACCGTCAATGTTTTCAGCGTCGAAAATACGCTCATTTTCACTTAAAACATGATACAAAAGCTCAGGAAAGCGATAAAGCGCGTGAGTTCCGAAAACCATATCAACATGCTTATATTTTTTGCGTATTCTTTCGCTTGCATGCTCCTGCTGCATAAGACAGCCGCATATACCTATTATAAGCTCAGGCCTTTTCTTTTTCATTGCCTTTAAAGCGCCAACCTTGCCGTATATTTTTAATTCTGCATTTTCTCTTACCGAGCAGGTGTTAAAAAGAATTATATCGGCTTTTTTTTCGTCTTCAGCCTTTTTATAGCCCATTTCAAAAAGCATTCCGTAAAGCTTATCGCTGTCAGTCTCGTTCTGAGCGCAGCCGTATGTGTTTATATATGCATATTTTTCTCTGCCCTCATTTTTCAGCTTTATATTTTTTATATATTCAAACTGTCTTTCGACTTCTTTTTCGGAAATAAATTCGGTTTTTTTCATATTTTTACAACGCCTTTCCGTTTTATTAGACACCATATTATCATACAATTTATTATACAATTTTTTTGTTATTTTGTCAATGTATTATTCTTCTAAAATAAAAAAAGATGAAATAAATTGAATTATTTCATCTTAGTGAAAAATCTGAATGCATTTTCCGATGTCTCTTTTGCAACTGTTTTTATATCTGTATCTCTTATGTCTGCAATAGCTTTAGCTGTGTAAATAAGGTTAAGTGAGCTGTTTCTTTTGCCTCTGTTCGGCTCAGGCGAAAGATAAGGACAGTCGGTTTCTATAAAATATCTGTCGGAAGGAACATATTTTGCCACTTCTTTTAACGCTTTTGCATTTTTAAAAGAAACCGTTCCCGAAAAGGAGATATAGTAACCTAATTTTATGATTTCCTTCATTGTTTCATAGCTTCCGCTGTAACAGTGAAAAACACCTTTACACCTGTGTTCTTTTAAAATATCAACGGTGTCCTTCGTTGCGTCTCGACAATGGATTGATACAGGGAGGGAAAGAGAATTTGCAATTTCAATTTGCTTTATAAAAGCTGCCTGCTGAATTTTTTTATCATAATCGGGATAATGGTAATCAAGCCCAATTTCTCCCCATGCAACGATTTTTTCGTTTTCATTTACCATTTTTATAAGCTTATCTGCCGCGTTATTATCAAATTTATCAGCATCATAAGGATGAAAGCCGACAGCTGCATATATGAAGTCGTATTTTTTTGAAAGAATAACTGCATCTTCCGAGGTTTTTATATCGCAGCCGATTGTAATTACCCTGTCTATTTCATTTTCTTTTAAGCTTTTTAAAAGCTCATCGCGGTCCGAATCAAAAGCTTTATCGTCATAATGACTATGTGTATCTATAAACATTTTTATTATCCAACCTTTATATAAAATAAAAAAGAGAGCAAAACTGTAAGCCGGGTTCTGTATCTGACAGTCATCTATCTGAGATTACCGTTGCCGATAACCTTTAGCCTCAATTTGCGCAGCCGAGCAAGCCTTAACGCGCGGTCTTGAGTTGCTTCGGGTGGGGTTTACATGTCCAATAAGTCGCCATATTGACGGTGAGCTCTTACCTCGCCTTTTCAACCTTACCGCAAAAATATGCGGCGGTAATTTTCTGTTGCACTTTCCTTAGAGTCGCCTCCACCTGCCGTTAACAGGCACCCTTGCTCTGTGAAGCCCGGACTTTCCTCAAAAAAATTAATTTTCGCGACTGTCTGTTTTACTCTCGCATATTAGAATAGCATATTTTTAGGGAAAAGTCAATGTTTTTTAAAATTTTGAAGTTTATAAAAAGCAATTTTATTCTAATTTTAGACAAAATTGTTAAGGTAAAAAATTGTGAAATAAAGTATACTGAAAAAAATTGATTGTTTAAATTATTCTTATAATGAAAGAGGTCGGACATATGAAGGAATTGAAATTTGAAGAGCTTTCATTAAAACAAAAGCTCGGAATGGTATTTACTCCACTTATCAACGGAGGAAAGCCTGAGGAAAGAGATGATGATTTTATTATTGAAATGGTAAAAAACCGTTGTCTCGGCTCTGTATGGATTCAGCTTGGATATGAGGATGCTGAGGAAATGATGAGAAGGGTAAAAGAGGCTGCCGATTATCCGATTCTCATTTTTACAGACGCTGAAAGCGGAATAGGGGAGTACAAAGTAGGAAGACATAACGCTATCGGAAGCACAGGAAGCGAGGCACACGCTTATGCTTTTGGCAAAGCCACTGCAGTTTCTGCCAGAAAAAAAGGTTATAATGTTGTTTGTAATCCTGTTGTTGATTTAAGTACAACAGGCTCACAGAGATCACTCGGAAGTGATCAGGAAAAGGTTGTTTCACTTGCTAAAGCGATAGCAAGGGGTATGCATGACGGTGGTGTTCTGACTGTCGGTAAGCATTATCCCGGAGGAAACAACCCTAAAGCGATAGATTCCCATATGGGAGAAAGCTTTTCGGATATGACAAAAGAAGAACTTCTGAATTATGGACTTCAGCCATATATCAAGCTTAACGAAGAGGGACTGCTTGACGGTCTTATGACAGGTCACAAAAAATTTCCTAAAATTGATTCTGAGCATCCTACAAGCTTATCAAAGAAGATGATTGATATTATCCGCGAACAAGGCTTTGACGGCTTTGCAATAACAGATGGAATGTGTATGATGGGTATTCGTGCAAATTATGACGATATTACTGCGAAAGGGCTTGCAATTACTGCGGGAAACGACTTACTTCTTCCTTTCTTCCTGAATAATGAGGAAGTTTTTGGAGAGCTTGAAAAAGCTTATGAACAGGGGCTTATTGATGATGACCGCCTTGATGAAGCTGTAAAGAGAATTCTTGCCGCACAGAAAAAAGCAATGGAGCTTCCGAAAGACGCAGAGCTTACAGAAGAAGAGATAAAACTGGTGAAAAACATAAACAAAGACGGTGTTTATACGAAAAAAGACAAGGGTTTATCCGATTCAATTTCAAAGGACGGAAATTATCTTTTTGTTGTTTCGGTTTCTGCTGAAGCTGATTTTGATAAAGAAGGAAAGCCGCTTGTTGATACTTTCAGTCACGGTTGGCATTTTCCCGACAGAATTTCTGCAAAAATAAAAGAGCTTTTCCCTAATTCAAGTGTTAAGCTTATTAATCAGTTCCCGACTCCTGGTCAGACTAATAGGGTGTTGGCAGAATCTATCGGAAAAGATGATGTTATTTTTGTTACCTTCTATCAGGAACAGGCTTATGTTGGTCCCCCTCATCTGACAAGAAGACTTATTGCTCTTGTAAACGCATTACAGCTTACAAACAAAATTTCAACTGTCATACATTTCGGAAATCCTTTTGTTCTTGAAGAGCTTCCTCACATACCGAGATATGTAATCGGCGGTGTATCCGAAGAAAGTGTCAATACCTGCTTTGAGGTATTGGCAGGGGAGTATCCTGCAAACGGTGTTCCTACCTACAACGCTGATTTAAAATAGAGCTTATAAAAAAATAAGAAGGAAAATTTAAAAATTATATAAAATGTTATAAATTTATTTAAACTTTATAAAATTACAGCCTGCTCAAGAGGTATGCTTGCATAAAGTTTAACTGTGCAGTCATAGCGGAGCAGTCTTGCTCTGCCTACTGCCTGAATAAGCTCGGATTTTAAAATCCAAAGCTGAATTTTTTGTAAAACGGGATCCTTGTATGTATTAAGCCAATATTTGAAGCATTCATCTTCAACTTCCTGTATGGAATATGTTTTTACAACATCATTTACACCTTCTGAAATAAGTCTTTCATAAACCTCATCTTTTAAGATGTTGGTAGGTACTGCAATTATGAAAAGCTTGTCTGAATTTTTAATTAAATTTACATAGCAGTGAGTTTTACCAATAGCTGTCTGTGCTTTTATAATAGTTATTTTATTTTCTTTGCTTTTTATTGCATCATTTAATTTTATTTTCAAATCTGATGAAGCTTCATCAATTGAATAATATTTTTTATCTTTAAACTTTGTTACGGAATGCTGTGGCGTTTTTACTGTATTAATCATATTGGTGCTGTGCTTGCAGATGTCTTTGTATGGACAAAAGTTATCGCATCTTTGCGGCTTATAATTCATTTTATTCATATAATTGATGTAATATCTTAAATCTTTATCCATATATCTGTATTCGGTATTATTTTCATTATCTGCGATTCCTAAAAATCTTCTGTTACCACCGTCAATATTAACCATATTTGTAAGTATCCCCATAAGCTCATTATGGTATAGCCATCTGTCGCCCGATTCAAATTCACGGTATAACTGACAGTATTTTGTAAGATTAGCAAAACTAAAATGCCGTATTTTTTCAAAATCAGTTTCAGAAGCCCTGTTTTCTATTGAAATAAAACCATTTCTGGTTTGTAAGCTTTCTTTTTTTGCAGTTTTGGCAAGGTTTTCTTTGTAGTGTCTGTCACCGTAGGTATCTTTATAAAATTTATTAAATTCCATATTCAAAGTATTTAAAGATAATTCGGTTTCTGAATATTCTATAATTCTTTTTCCACCAAAAAACATTCTTGTTGCATCACAACATTTTGTATCGCATTCAGGAAATATCTCCATAAGCATTTTTGTAATTGTTTCAGCTTTTTTTAATTCTTCAATTTTTTGATTTAATATAAAAAGTATCCTGAAATTACTGCAGTTTTTTGATGAAAATGTTTCGTAAGCTAAAGCGATAGGTAAATGATATTTTTCAGCACGTTCTTTTATAACAGAATATTCTGCGTTATTATCAAAGTCAAGTGCAAAAATCCGCTGTGATTTGGAATTTTCTGTTCTGCGTTCACCTTTAAAATCTGCTACACAAAATGTGCGTCCTGCTTCACCGATAAGGTAACAACAGTCTTTCCATTTTATTTCTTCTGCGTCTATTTTTGTAAGTCGGTTATTAATTTGTACTATTTCAGATGCTGTGGGTTTTCTTTTGAAATTTACTAAGTCAATTTTTATTTTTATATACATAAGTTGTATTCTCCTTTAAAAAGCATAGAAAAGCAGGTATAAAAGAGAAGGGATTTTTTAACCAACCTTATATTATTAATAAGGGTGGTTGAATTTTCCCCTGAAGAAAAAAGTAAAAAAATAAAATCATACCGGCTTTTCTGTGGCAATGTATTTTATAATTATGTTATAAAAAAATTAAGTTATAAATTTTTTTATATTTAATAAAAACTTGGATTCCAAAGATATAAAGATATATATTATATTTTTGAAAAAACAAAATTAAAAATTTCAGGAGGAAAAAAGTTGTTTGAAAACAAAAGATTTATTACACAGGGAGTAAACTCGCAGGTGAGCTTACTCCTTCAGCTTTTTATGTGGCAATGCATTGACGAAATGAAAGTGCCAAAAGATTATCTTCAGGTGTTTGAATTTACACTTGAGGATAACAAACAAAAAATAATACACACTCAGGAAGAACCTGAGTATAAACGGGAGTATCTGCTGAAATTAGCGGATACTTCTATTTTTATTGGAAAAATCTTCGTTATAGATGACGGAGACCATTCAACCATGCTACTTGCATCGGAATATTAAAAAAGAAAGAAAAATGAAATTACAAAAGCCAAAATAACCAATATTTTTCATTTTAAGTTGACAAAATGAAATATATTTGATATAATATAAGTGTATATTTCATTTTAGGAGGAGGCTGTATATGTTAAATCGTGCAGGAGAATATGTAAACAATTTGACGGGAGAAATGTCATATAAGTCTTTCAAACCGACTAAATTACCGCCAAATCCACCGGTTAAGTTGGATGATGAGATGGTAGAATATCTTGTGAAAGCAAATAAAAACATTGCATCTATAGACAGCATTGCAAAACGAATTCCGGATGTAAAACTGTTTATTTCAATGTATATAAGAAAAGAGGCATTGTTGTCATCGCAGATTGAAGGTACACAATGTACTTTAGATGATGTGCTTAATCCGTTAAATACTGAAAATGCCAATAGAGATGTATCAGATGTTATAAATTATATTAAAGCAACAGAATTTGCAATAGACCTTCTTAATGAGCTTCCGCTGTGTGCAAGATTTATAAAAGAAATACATGGTGCTCTGATGAAAAACACAAGAGGTCAGGAAAAGTGTCCGGGTGAATTCCGTAATTCGCAAAACTGGATTGGAGGAGAAGGAAGTACGTTGCATAATGCCAGATATATTCCTCCCAATATAGAGGATATGCAAGATGCAATTTCTGAACTTGAAAAATTCATAAATGAGGATATCGATATAGATCCGTTAATAGCAGTTGCACTTATTCACTATCAATTTGAAACGATACACCCTTTTTTGGATGGCAACGGAAGAGTAGGCCGTCTTCTTATACCTTTGTATCTTATGGAAAAGAAAATTTTGTCTACGCCTGCTTTATATATTTCATATTTTTTAAAGAAAAACAGAATTGAGTATTATGACCGTATGACAGAGGTAAGAAGAACGGGGGATTTTGAGCAGTGGATAAAATTCTTTTTACTTGCACTTTCTGAGGCAGCAGAAGATGCTATAGAAACAATAGATAAGCTTATTTTATTACACGATAGAAATATTGAACTCATAAAAACATTTGGAAAAGTATCAAAAACTGCTGAAACAGTATTCTTATATCTTGAATCCAACCCTATTATAGAAATAGGTAAAACAGCTAAAGCTTTAGATGTGGCGTATAATACAGTAGCTAAAACAGTAAAATTGTTTGAAGAAAACGGTATTCTTATCGAATCAGGAAAAATAGGAAAAACGAGGATTTTTTCTTATGAAGAATATTTAACAGTACTTCGTAAGGACACATAAAAACGAAATATTTATATTAAAGGTCATTGCTTTACAGCGATGGCTTTTATTGTATCAAAATGAAAAATAGTAAATGGTAGAGTATTCGTATAGTGCGGATACTCTGTTTTTTTTTAAGAAAGGAAAATAGAAAATTATGAAAGAAAAAGAAATATGTTCAATCTGCGGAAAAGAATTAAGTAAGGAAGAAACACACGAATTTGACGGAAAAATTTTATGCAAACATTGCTTAGATAATGAAACTTCGATATGTGAAAGCTGTCATACAAGAATATGGAATGATGACAGTCATGGCGATGAATATGTAGTGTTATGTAAAAGCTGTTATAACAACTATTATACCCGCTGTGAAAGATGCGATTGTCTTATTCACAGAGATGATGCAAATTACTTTAACGGAAGCGATTTACCGTATTGTAATGAATGTTATGATGAAATGGAAGACAGTTCAACTATTCACGATTACGGATATAAGCCTGACCCAATCTTCTACGGTAATGATAAAATGTATTTTGGTGTTGAGCTTGAAATAGACTGTGGTGGTGAAATATCGGATAATGCAGATAAAATAGAAAATATAGCAAACCAAAAAGAAGACCATATCTATTGTAAACACGATGGAAGTATTAATAATGGCTTTGAAATTGTATCTCATCCTATGACACTTGACTATCATCAGAGCGATATGAACTGGAAAGAAATATTTGAAAAAGCTATTTCTATGGGATATAAATCACATAACACTTCTACTTGCGGACTTCATATACATATTAATCGTTCTGCATTCGGCTCAACTTATGAAGAGCAGGAAATACCTATTGCAAGAGTGGTATATTTTGTTGAATCGCATTGGAACGAACTTGTGAAGTTTTCAAGAAGACATATAGATAATATCATGCGTTGGGCAAGTAAATACGGCATAATGGAAAACATCAAAAATACTTACGATAAAACCAAGAAAGGAAATTTGGGAAGATATGTAGCAGTAAACTTATTTAATGCAAATACCGTTGAGATTCGTATTTTCAGAGGCACACTTAATATTGATACTTTCTATGCTACATTACAGTTGGTAGACGAAATATGCAAATGTGCAATAAATATGTCTGATTACGATTTTGAAAGAATGAGTTGGCTTGACTTTGTAAGCAAGATAAACAAGGAAGAAAAGCCTGAACTTATAAAATATTTAAAATTAAAACAGCTCTATGTTAATGAGCCGGTAGGAACGGAAGGTGAAGTGTAATGTGTGGTTTATTCGGATTTTACAATTATTCAAAAAGTGATATAAAAGATTTAAGCGAACTTACAAATAAGTTAGCGCAGGAAGCAACCATAAGAGGAACAGATGCAACGGGAATTTCATATAACTACAAAAATAACCTTGTTATACATAAAGAACCTAAAAGTGCCCATAAAATGAAGTTTAATCATCCCGATAACACGATGGCAGTTATGGGGCATACAAGACATTCAACACAAGGTAGCGAAAAGAAAAACTTTAATAATCATCCATTTATGGGGAAATGCAAAAACGCAAGATTCACTTTGGCGCATAACGGAATAATCTCAAATGATGACAGATTAAGATTTGAGTATGATATTCAAAAGACAAAGATAGCTACGGATAGCTTTGTGGCTGTCCAAATGATTGAAAAAAAGAAAATCCTTGATAACGAAAGCATAAAGTTTATGTCTGAGAAAGTACACGGGAGTTTTACATTTTCAATCCTGGATGACAAAAATATTCTCTATCTTGTAAAAGGAGATAATCCGCTGTCAATTATTCATTTTCCGAAGTACAAGCTTTATGTTTATGCTTCAACAGATGAAATACTTTATAAGGCGCTCTTGGGAACAAACTTATTCAAAGAAGTAAAGCAAGGTAACTTTGAAGAAATAGAAATAAATTCAGGAGAAATCCTTATAATATGCACTTGCGGAAAAATATTAAGAGATAAATTCAAATACGAAGATTACAGCTATTGCGGTCTTTTTGACTGGAGCAGATATGGACACAATTTTTTTGAAGATGATAATGAGTACATAACAGATTTAAAAAGCGTATCCAAATATTATGGCTATGAGCCTGACGATATAGATGTGCTTATAGAAGAAGGGTTTTCTCCGGAAGAAATAGAAGAATTTATATACACTTAAGGATGTGATGAAAATGAAAACTTTCATAAGAAGGGCAGTGCTTTTAGTGCTTGATGTATTGGTAGAGTTATACGCATCAAGTAAGGGTGGAGGCGGTAAAAAGGGCAAATAATGGGATAAAAAACATAAAAACAACAAATTTTATTCCCTTAACTTGATTTTTCCTTTAACAGTATAATATAAAATAAACTTATAAAGTTAAAGGAGAACACAAAAAATGAATGATAAAAAATTAAAAGAACTTTTACAAAATCCGGAAGTAGCTGACATAGTTTTGCTTGCCATTGATAAGGAATACACTGATGCATTAAAACTTGTTGAGATTTTAATGAACGATGTTGATAATAATAAAGATAGGGATTTACTAACTATAATCTGCTTGCAGTTACTTGCTCTTGCCGGCTATAGGGAAATAGCTTCTGTTTTGCTTGAAGCATTACTAAAAAATCTAAAAGTTTATAGTAATGCAAGAAACTTATGTAAAAGAACTTTAAATGAATTAACAAAAGGAACTGGTATCTGATAGGCAAAAACGCCTATCAGATATTTTTAGGTTAATTAAATGGAAAGAGGATGGATTATGATATATGGATATGCGAGAGTATCTACGGCAGACCAATGTTTAGACAGACAAACAGATGCTCTTAAAAATTATAATGTTGATAAAATATTTTGTGAAAAAATTTCAGGTACAAAGAAAAACAGACCTGAGCTGGATAAACTTCTTTCAGAAATCAGATCAGGTGATACTATAGTTATTGAATCGCTTTCAAGGTTAGGAAGGTCAGTTAAAAATTTAGCTGAGCTTATGGAGTTCTTTAATCAGAATAATATAAGATTAGTATCACTAAAAGAGACTATTGATACAACATCACCGACAGGGAGATTGCTGTTTACAATTATTTCAAGCTTATCACAGTTTGAAAGAGATGTACTTGCTGAAAGAACAGCAGAAGGTTTAAAAGCTGCAAGGGCAAGAGGACGCTTTGGAGGCAGACCAAAAACTGCAACAGATAAACTAAATAAGGCGATAGCACTTTATAAAACAAAGGAATACTCCTTAACAGAAATCACAGAACTTACAGGAGTATCAAAGTCAACACTCTATCGTGCCATAAAGGGATGAGTATAGGAACTTTGATTTTGAAACGGGAATAGGGATAAAGATGTTTCCTAAAACTTATTTTTTTTATAAATTTTGGAAAACACTTTTAAAGTCTTAAAAATCTTCGTTTTTCGGAAAATATATGTTGCAAAATTTGGCGAATTATGGTATAATAAAAATAATAATATCGTTAAATTTGTTTCATTTATGAAAAATGTAAGGTGGGAATATTTGGCATGTTTAAAAAGGATTATTTTGTAAGTTATAATAAAGCAAATAAGGATTGGGCAAAGTGGGTAGCTGGCACTCTCGAGGAGAATGGCTATAGCGTATATTTGCAAGCATGGGATATTATCCCAGGCAATGATTTTATTGAGCGTATGAATGATTTTTTAGAATATTCTGAAAATTATATAGCTATATATACAAAAGATTTTTGTGATTCAGAATATTGTATGAAGGAATTTCAGACAGCATTTAATGCACATATTAATAAAGAAATTAAAAAATTTATTCCTATTAGGTTGGAAAATGTAAGATTAGGATCTTTATATAAAACAACCGTATATATAGATTTGTTTGATTTAACCGAGGAAAAAGCCACACAAATGTTATTGAATGGAATTGGTCATACAGAAAATCCTCGAAACAAGGGGATGTATCCGGGGAAACGTATTGAGAAAGAAAGTAATAAAACTGATTTTCTTGGATTCATAAAAAATGATGAAATTAATTATAGAGACATTTTAATTTTAGAAAAAGATAAAAATAAAAAGGGCGATATATTTAACAGATTGATATTTGATGTGTTTCATGCTCTTGGATTTTATGAATTTCAATATAATGTTCAAAAAGTTGGACGAGAAATTGATATGGTTCTGAATCATAGAACTGAAAATCGTGTGGCTATAGTGGAATGTAAAGCACAAAAGGAACCTATCGGTGGTGATGATATTAATAAATTTGTAGGGGCATTAGATGTTGAACGGAGAAAATATGAACTTGATGGTAAACGTGCCGTTGGTTACTTTGTTTCAAAATCGGGTTCAAAGCTACTGCAATTGAACAGGAAAAAGAACGCTCTAACTTAAAAAACGGACAAGAAGAAAATCTTGTTCTATTAGGAACGAAAGATATTATTAGAGAATTAATATTAGGAAATATGATTTGTTCTTTAGAAAAAGCAATAGATGCAGTAAAAAAGGACGAGAATTTGTGTTTATGCAAAGATGTTGATTTAATAGCATGTGAGTATGGTTGGATATGGGTGTTGTATTATTCAAAATGTCCGACACAAACAGCTACTCATTTTGCGTTTGTTCATGCGGATGGTAATCCTCTGCTAAATGAGCTTGCATATGATATATTAGGTACGGAGGAATATTCACAATATTTTTCAAAGCTTTCATATATAGAGGCTGTTGTAAATAGAGATTTAGATAAAGAAGCTGCAAAAGTTGCATATTTCAAATATTTAGAAAATGAGCTTGGCGAAATTCAATTTGAGGGTATGCCAACAGATAAAGAGGCAGGGGCTGTAAAGGTGCAATTAGAAAATATTTTTGTTCCACTGAGCTTTTATAAGAATGATGATAAATATGCTAAGTATAATAAATATAATATTAATGATGTGTTGATTTCTAATAAATCTGCCATACTGGCAAAACCAGGAGGTGGAAAATCTACATTGATACGAAGAATAGCATTGGCATATGCATACCCAGATAGAAGAAAAAAAGTAGATGATGGTCTTCCAGCTAATGAATGGTTTCCGATTTATGTGCGATGTAGAGATCTTGGTGAAGAAGCAAATAATAGTATTTTAGAAATTATTAGTTCAATTATTAAAAGAGCTGAAATAAGGCAACATAAAGATGCATTTGATTCAATAGTAGAAGATTCTTTACAAAATGGTAATGTACTTCTTTTGATTGATGGTTTAGATGAAATAGCAAATGAAAAAAATAGAATAAGTTTTGTTAATCAACTGCGTACATTTGTAGGTGTTTATCCTACAGTTAGATTGATTATTACATCTAGAGAAGCGGGATTCCGTACAGTAGCTGATACACTGTCGGGATATTGTGAGCACTATTCAATTGCAAATTTGCAAGAAAAAGAAATTAGAGATTTAAGTAAAAAATGGCATCAAGCTATTTTAGGAGATTGTGATGAGGCAAAGTTTGAGTCTGAAAAAGTGTGTGATATAATAATTGATGATGAGAGAATTATGTCTTTAGCAGAAAACCCTTTATTATTAACAACTTTGCTTTTTGTTAAACGTTGGGTTGGGTATCTTCCAACAAAAAAATGTCAACTTTATGAGGAAATGATAAAATTGCTCCTTGTAACATGGAATGCAGTTGCTCATGAGAAACTCGACATGGACGAAACGGAACCCCAGCTAGCCTATGTTGCTTATAGTATGACATTACAAGGAAAACAAAAGATAACGAAAGATAAATTGGCTAAATATATAATTGAGTCAAGAAAAGAATTGCCAGAATTGCTAGGGTATACTACTCTGACACCTGCAAAATTTATTGCTCAAGTTGAAGAAAGAAGTAGTTTGTTAATACAGTTAGGTCTGGAAGAAAATGAGAATGGAAAATTGGTCCCATCGTATGAATTTTCACATTTGAGTTTTCAGGAATATTTAACTGCCAAAGCGGTTGCTGAAGATTGGATTCCTAAGTCTGATGAATCAAGTTCGTTAGATATTGTAAAAAAGCACATGTCAGATGAACATTGGAAAGAAGTTATACCAATGGTAGCAGTTTTGTTAGGACGTAAAGCAAAGACAATAATTGAATTCTTATTACAAGAATGCAGGAATTTTGAAGATTCTTTGAAGACCGGTATCGTTACAAAAAAAGATTTCGAAAAGAATAAAGCACCGTTCCACTTGGCGAATTGCATTGCAAGTGAAGTCCCTGTTAGTATGGATATGCTTGAAGAATCAATTGATTTTATCATAAAAGGTAAACGTAATATTGATAATGCTATAAGGGAAAGCTTAAATTATACTTATTCTAGTAGTGTCTATGATATTATATTAAAAAGTAAATATGGTGAAAATTACAAAAATTTTGTTGATAATAAATTATTTGAGAAATTTGATAATAACTATATTTATGAATATTGTGATGCTTGGATAAGAACAAATTTGCATGCAAGTACTACAATTAAAGATATAGTACAATATTTTATCAGTGTAGAACATAACAATCACATTAAAGGTTCTTTGTTAATGATGGATTTTGCTTATAAGATGTTGCATCATAGTAGAAATAGAAAAAAAGAAATAATAAGTTCTGACGATGGTGAAGACGTGAAAATGATTTTCGAAAAAGTATTTGAACTATTAAATACAGACGATGAAATAAGCTTATTTGCTGCAACATGGTGTATAGCGTGGTCGGGATATAACGAAAGTGACATTATTCCTAATGACTTTTACAATGTATTGTTTGAGAAAATAGTAACATTGTGGATAAGTGATATTGGTTGTAAAGAATTAGAACGAGCAATATCGTGGTCATTAAGGACTATAATAAAACCAAATTTAAAACTTGATAACATAAATCGTGATAAGTTGATAGAATGCATTGAAAGAAAGTACAATTATCCACAAAATGAATTCGATATAGATGTTTCTATAACATTGGCTTTTCTAAGTGGATACTGTAATGAGAAGGAAACAGCTAAAAGAATAAACCATTCAGGAAAAGATGTATATAGACATGGAGAAATTTCACGGTTTTGGGTAGAAACTTCTGAAAAAAGTAAACTTATTGATAACGAAATAAAAAAGGTTAAAGAGAGATTTTCAAAAAACAATTAACAATAATTTCCGGTAATATACCAAACATTCTTTAGAAATTCTATTCTCAGTGTTAACTCAAGCAAAATAAGTTGAATCTAAACCTTATGCTTACCAGAATTAAAAGATTGTTATGACAATGATATATTATTCTTGTTTAAGGGGTTGCTTAATGAGTCAGTAGGGGCTAATATAAGAAATGATATTGCTCATGGAATTATGAATCCACAGCAAGGTTCTTCAGGGGCCAGCTTGTTTTTTATTTGTGCGGTTGTTAAATTACTAGTTATGTACTCAAAGGATTGTATAAAAATATTACTAAAAAACGAGAATACTTGTAAGATGGAGAAAAAGACAGAGAAAACATGAGATTTAATCTACCGAAAAATATACAGGGGAAATTAGTCAAGTATAAATTACTCATTTATACTTGACTAATTTTATTTTATATGTTATAATTTAATTAATTGAAATAGGAGTGTGCTATATGTTTATAGGAAGAGAACGTGAACTTGATGCTTTAAATAAGCTTTATAATTCAGATAAATTTGAATTTGCGGTTATCTATGGCAGACGCCGTGTTGGTAAAACTGCGCTCATAAATGAGTTTATAGATAATAAAAAAGCCATATATTTTATGGGTGTTGAAAGCAATGCAAAGCAAAATCTTGAAAACTTCTCAAAAAGCATTATGGAGTTTGCAAGCGGTATTGAAATAGAGTCATCTTTCCTTTCGTTCCAGGCGGCATTAGAGTATGTATTCAAGCTTGCGGAAAACGAAAGAATTATTCTTGCTATTGATGAATACCCTTATGTGGCTCGTTCATCAAAAAGCCTTGCATCTACTTTGCAACTTCTAATTGATAAATATAAAGATACATCAAAATTGATGCTTATTCTCTGCGGTTCTTCTATGTCATATATGGAAGACCATGTACTTGCATATAAAGCACCTTTGTATGGCAGAAGAACAGCTCAAATGAAGCTTTTACCATTTGACTTTGAAGAAACCTGCAGATATTTTAAAAATCTGTCTGACGAGGATAAAGCGCTTATCTATGGTATTGCAGGTGGCACGCCGCAGTACTTACTTCAGATGGATGATAAGTTAAGTGTTGAGGATAATATCAAAAACTCATACTTGAATCCGATTTCATTTCTCTACGAAGAACCGACAAATCTCTTGAAACAAGAGGTTCGTGAGCCTGCAATTTATACAGCTATTATTACGGCAATTGCAACAGGTTCATCAAGAATGTCAGAGATTTCAAACAAAGTTGGGGAAGACACCAATGTTTGTACAAACTACATCAAAAACCTTATGAATCTCGATATTGTACAAAAAGAAACGCCATACGGTGAAAAGGCATCCCGTAAGTCTGTTTATGCTATTGAGGATAATATGTTCCGTTTCTGGTATCGTTTTGTGCTTGATAATAATTCAATCATTGCCCGTGGAGCAGCCGAGCTGGTTTATAAGAGAATTGAACCACAACTTTCAGAATATATGAGTAAGGTTTTTGAAGAAATCTGTAAGCAGTACCTTTGGAAACAACTTCTTTCTGGCAACTGCCCTGTAGAATTCAATTCACTTGGTCGTTGGTGGGGGAATGACCCGCAGGAAAAGTGTCAGGCTGAAATTGACATTATGGGCGAGCAGGATAAAAACACAGCCCTTTTCGCAGAATGTAAGTGGACAAACGAAAAGATTGACCTTGGCGTTTTAGAAATACTTATAAAACGCAGTAACTTGTTTTCGTATAAAACAAAGCATTACTATCTGTTCTCAAAATCAGGCTTTACAAAAGGTTGTGTTGAAAAAGCAATTGAGATGGGTAATGTAAGTTTAGTAAGCTACAAGGACATTATTGAATTATACTGAAGATTACAAAGTTAATTGTGTTATAAAGAATAGACCTGCAATTTGTATGGAGGAGAAAAAATGAACTACCAATACGCAAAAGTACTTGATTTTACCAGAGATTGTGTTGAGACTGAATTTTTAAAAATTTTTTATAATAATAGAGCGTTACAAGATGATAAACCTATGATAATTCATACATTGATAGAGCAAAAAGAAAATGTTTTTAACCATTGTATATTTTTAATATATTATACTATATATAGGGGAATCTGTGAAAAACATTCTATTCGTTATCATTTGGGCGCAAAAGAAAGGGATGAAAGTGATTACGATAAAGCTTTATATAACTATAAGAAGTATCGAAAATTAAAAGATGAACAAACTAAAAAATTTTTTGATGATAAAAATTTCCATGGGCTGTATAATTCGTTTTCAAACAAAAAAGGTGAATCGATTGGTTCGCTTAATGGACAGGAAATTTCGGAGACAGGTCGCTTTGAACTTTTTGAATTGATGCATTATGATATTTTTAAAATGGGCCAATCTGGAGCAATATCAAGTTCAAAAAAATGTTCAAATGTGGATTTTGAGGATAATAAATTTCCGCAAATACAGTTAATATATAATGACATAGCTGATTCATTTTCTGAAAGTGAAATGCCATATTTTATGCGTAGCGTTGAATACTTTGCATTGGAGACGACATATCATTTTGAAAAAGCTTATCTTATTGCTGAAAAAATAAAAGATTTGAAATGCAGAAAGGAAGTAAGAGATAGAGAAAAGAATATTCTGTATAGTATTCATAAGTTTTGTAATGATAATCACAAGTATGCCAACAGTTTGGTGTTGGGGTATGAAGATATTTTTAAAGCATACAACTTTCCAGAGTACGATGCTGAAGATATATACAGTATGGTTAATGTATGTTGTTATATAATAAATACGACAGTGCATAATTTTTTTGATAATGAGAAAGAGTGGTATAACTGGTCTGTTCCTCATGAAATTGATGAGTTTTGTAAACATTTTTTTGGCAATGGACAGCACATAAAAGCGAAAAAGTTAGAAAACATAAGAATAAAAGATTTTCGCGATTTTTATAAGTAGAAAAATTTTTAGGATGGGGAGAGAAACCCATCTTTTTTTATTTTTTTGAAAAAATCCCGTTTTTTCCTCTTAATGCATATTAAAAAAATGTGATAAAATTAGGTTAGAGGTGACGGTAGAAGGGATCCATTCTCCGAAACCCGCAATAATAATAAGGAGGTAAATTCAAATGAAAAATTTTGAATTTAATGGGTTTAATACAAAATCCGAAGAATCATATGCAGTTGAAAAAGCTGAAAACAACTCTTTTCTCGACTTGGTTGATTGGGACGACTGTTCCGATAATAAGTTTTTGAAGAAAGCAAAAAAAGCTGTAAAGCTTTCAAAAAAGAATAATAAAAAAATTAAAAGGGGCTGTGACAAAATAACAGCTTAAAATTAAAGAAAAATGAGGACGATT
>CAZHZL010000022.1:0-33901 GCA_964537245.1 uncultured Oscillospiraceae bacterium | reverse complement strand
AAGCGCCTTTGCTTTTTCTCTTGTTGACGCCAGATTATTCTCAACAAGATAAACATCTAATCTTACCTTCAACTAAAAAACTCCTTTATTATTCTATCCGCAATTCCCTTTGCATCCATTTTAAGCTCAACCGCAAGCTCGTCCACACTTCCCTGACAAACAAAGCTGTCTCCTGTATTTACAGCTAACACCTTATCACAGATAAGTGATGAAATCATCATATGAATACCGCCGTAATATCCCCCGTTTTCCACAACAGCGCATTTTTTTGTTTTCTCAAAGGATTTTATTACTGTATCCTTATCAAGCGGTTTTATATATCTTAAATTCACTACCTCGGCGTCTATGTTATTTAATGACAGCATTTCTGCCGCCATAAGCGCATTTGCACACATACTGCCGTCGGCAAAAATCGTGATGTCTTTGCCCTCTCTTAAAATCTGTGCTTTACCCTTTTCTGTGTTATTGTTATCATATTTTTTCAATATTTCGTGTTCAATACCCTTGGGATATTTTATCGCACACGGTGAATTATAATCCTCCAACGCACTTTTAAGCATATATTCCAAATCATTACAGGTCGCAGGCGACATAACGGTTAAATTCGGCATTAACGAAAGGTATGCAATATCAAACACGCCGTGATGAGTTTCGCCGTCCTCGCCTACAAGTCCGCTTCTGTCTATCGCAAAAACACAGTGAAGCTTCATTCCGCAGACATCTGTCAGAAGCTGGTCAAAGCCTCTTGTTAAAAATGCGCTGTATACTGCAAAAACAGGAACCATACCACCGATTGAAAGACCTGCCGCAAGACCTACCGCGTGACCTTCCGCTATAGCAACATCATAATATCTTTCGGGATATCTGCATTTAAAGCCGTTAAGCCCTGTCCCGTCAGGCATTGCCGCCGTTATAGCCGCAATTTTATCGTTATTTTCCGCTAATTTCACAAGAGCGTTTCCAAAAATCGCAGAATAATCGTTACCCTCTTTTTTCACAAGCTTTTCTGATTTATCAAATTTTTTAACGCCGTGATACAAATCGGGATATTCCTCTGCGTATTGGTAGCCCTTGCCCTTTTTTGTGATAATATGTACCACACAAGGCTTTTTTATGGTGCTTACCGAAGAAAACGCATTTTTTAATTCCTCAACATTATGACCGTCAAAAGGACCTGCATAATAGAAGCCGAGTGCTTCAAACATATTGTTTTTCCTATTGGTAACAATATTACGAAGCGGTCTTTTTAAAGTTGAGATTATATTATAAAAAGGTTTTCCGAAAATCGGAATTGCCTGCACAAGCTTTGCAGTTTTGATTTTTATACTTAAGTATCTTCGGCTTGTACGAATTTTGGCAAGATGCTTCGCAACGCCGCCTACATTTTCGGAAATACTCATCTCGTTGTCATTCAAAATTATTATTATATTCGATTTGCTTCTTCCCGCGTCGTTAAGCGCCTCGTAAGCCATTCCGCCTGTAAGCGCACCGTCTCCGATAAAAGCAACCGCCTTACTCTTAAAATTACCCGATAATTCAAGCGCTCTTTTTATTCCGAGCGCGGCAGAAATCGAGTTTGAGCTATGTCCTGAATTAAAAACATCATACTCGCTTTCATTATTTTTCGGAAAGCCTGACAAACCGCCGTATTTTCTTAATTTTGAAAAGCCGTCAGCTCTTCCTGTCAGAATTTTATGCACATAGCTCTGATGACCGACATCAAAAACAAGCTTATCATCGGGAAAATCAAAAACGCTGTGCATAGCAACGGTAGCTTCGACTGCGCCTAAGTTTGAGGCAAGATGTCCGCCCGTTTCCGAAACGGTGGAAATTAAAAACTCTCTTATCTCAGCACAAAGCTCGCGAAGCTCTTTTATACTGTATTCTTTTATATTTTTTCCGTTTTTGATTTCTTCAATTTTTCCCATTTTTTCTACTTCCCGAATTTAAAAAAAGCTATAAGCTCAGACACAAAAAATACTATATCGTTTGCTTTTGTAAGTGCAAATTTTTTCCCTATTGCCTTACCGCCTACGGTAAAGGCGGCAATAAACGCAGATACAACGCTTAAAATAAGGATTTCAACCGTCATGCCCTCTGATTTTATTATCGAAACAATATATACTCCTATCGTACCGCCCGTTGCACCGCTTATAATTCCTGCAATATCGCCTACAACATCGTTACAGATATTGCTCAGTTTTTCAACATTTTTTATAAGATACAAAGCTTCCTTTGCACCCTTTACTTTTTTTGCAGCCATAGCATGAAAAACCTTTTCATCGGCTGTTGCTATACTAAGCCCTACGATATCAAACAAAATACCGATAAGAATTATTGCAAAAAGAATTATAAGCGCCGCAAAAAAGCTGAGTTTTTTTGACAGTATATCAGAAAAAAATCCAAGTATCAACGCTACAAAAAAGGTTATAAAGGTAACCCGAAGCGCCCAGCTTGTTTCCCTTCTTTTTTTTCTTTTTCCCTTTTCTTTATTTTCTTTTTTCATTTTTCTCCCAAAAATTTAATGTGACAAATGCCGGAGTAAATCTTGCGGCTTAGGTCGAGTAGGATTTCCCGATGTACTGCTCCTTGTCGCCAATGAAGTGATTTCTCATTAAAGCACATCAGACGGTCAGCCGTCTCACTCGATCGCCACTCAGTCCGCACTTTAATCCCCCGACATTGTTCTGCCTAGAGGTTTTCCCAAACAACATGGTGCAGATTTAATCCTCTTTTGCAAACGGCGTTTCAATGGATAAAGTAAAAAACTTTACCGCTCCATCTCCCCGACGCTCACTCAAGGCAAGCTACTCTGCATACAGCAATGATAATAATAAAAAATCCTCACCGTATCGCAGGTTTAATCCTGAATAATTCAGGTCTCCACAGAAATAGGACTCCCACCGCCATGCCATTGACGGCTATCCCATTTCTGCAAGCCGTAAAAACGGCTTTCCCCCTGCATCCACCCCAAACTGGGCGTTCAAAGCAAACACAAGAGATTTCACAGATATGCTCTTTAACGGATTTTTAGCCCCGTCCTCAATCTGCATTGGTTGACTAGGATACAGCGTCACAATCAAGCTCAGAGCTTATGCTCATAAGCTTTCACGTAAATTTCGCAGCTTCTATTTCTCTCTTTCCGCCGTAAACACCGTTAATTCCTTTAAAAATGCGGTATCATACGGAAGTGAAGAAAGAAGCTTCAAAGCTTCGTTTTTATATTCTTCTGTCAGTTGTTTGCATTTTTCAAGTCCATACTCGGAAACAAATGTATTTTTTTCGTTTTTCTCATCGCTGAAAACAGGCTTTCCCAATATTTCGTCAGTTGATTCAACATCTAAAATATCGTCTTTAATCTGAAAAATCAGCCCCAAAAGCTTTGAGAATTTTTCGAGTATGTAATATTCTTCTTTCAATTCATAACCGCCTGCAAGACAAAAGCCTCCTAAAACTGCCGCCTTTAAAAGAGCGCCTGTTTTATTTTCATACATTTTTGACAATTTTTCAAATGTATCGGTTTCTTTTGCCATATCTGCCATCTGCCCTGCGCACATCCCCTTGTTACCGGAAGCGTCTGCAATTTTCTTCATTG
The DNA here is from genome assembly GCA_964537245.1 of uncultured Oscillospiraceae bacterium. GTDB lineage: Bacteria > Bacillota > Clostridia > UMGS1840 > UMGS1840 > UMGS1840. Next base: position 30,306 of record CAZHZL010000022.1, on the reverse strand, counting down.
CCCGATGCGCTGATTTTAAATCGAAGCTTTCAAAGGAATTAAGCATCGTTTCAAAAGAAAAATTCAGAAGTGCGTCTCCTGCAAGTATCGCACCGTATTCCGAAAATTTAATATGGCAGGTCGGTTTTCCTCTTCTTAAATCATCGTTATCCATCGACGGCAAATCATCATGAACAAGCGAATAGCAATGTATAAATTCAAGTGCGCAAGCAAAATCAAGCGCCTTTTTATAATCCTTACACAAAAGCTCAAACGCACTTAAAAACAAAATCGGTCTTATTCTTTTTCCGCCGTTAAAAACAGCGTACTGCATTATTTCTTTAAGACTGTCCGACTGAAATTTTTCGTTTGCAAATATTTCTTCTGTTCTTTTTTCACAAGCCTCTTTTTTTAGGCTGTATTCCTTAAAAAAATCCATTTTAAGTTTACTCCATAGCTTCAAAATCCTCGGCAATCATTTTGCCGTCCTTTGATGTAAGCTTCTTGACCTGTGCTTCTGCTTCGTCAAGCTTTTTTTGCAAAAAGCCTGAAAGCTCAGTACCTTTTGAAAAAAGCTCCATCGAGCTTTCCAACGGAACATCACCCTTCTCCAAAGCAACAACGATTTCCTCAAGAGCCTTCATACCTTCCTCAAAGGTCATTTCCTTTTTCGTTACACTCATTTTTCTACCTCTTCAATAATTTGTGTGTTATTTACCGTGCAGTCCGCTTTACCGTCTGAAAAATTAAGCTTTATAATATCGCCTGCTTTAATTTTCTTTATGCTTGAAACCGGACTTCCCTTTTTATCTGTTGCCATAGAATAGCCCCTGTTTAAAATTTTAAGCGGATGAAGTGCGTCCAGCTTAAAAAAGCATTTTAAAAATCTTTCCTTAAAAAATGTTTTCCTGTCTGTAAAAGCTTTTTCAAGCCTTGCTTCATAGGAATCCACTGCCATTCTTTTTATATCAAAAACTGCAAGCGGATTTTTAAGCACATCTCTGTTTTTTAGATTTTCAAGCTCTTTTTTCGATTTTTCCACTTTGTTTATAAGAGCTGTCGAAAGTCTTGCGTCAACAATTTTCAAAAACCTTGAAAGCTCTGCCGAAGATGGAACCGCAATCTCAGCCGCCGCTGACGGAGTAGGAACTCTTCTGTCAGCCACAAAATCAGCTATCGTAAAGTCTGTTTCGTGACCTACGGCAGAAATAACAGGCGTTTTCATCTCGAAAATCGCCCTTGCAACTATTTCTTCATTAAATGCCCACAAATCCTCAATTGAGCCGCCTCCGCGACCTGTTATGACGGTATCAACCTTGCCGTCAAAATATTTAAGCCCTCTGACTATCGAGGCTGCCGCGTCAGGTCCCTGCACCAATACGGGATAAAGATATACCTTTGTGTAGGGAAAGCGCCTTTTTAAGATATTCAAAATATCTCTTATTGCGGCGCCTGTCGGCGATGTTACAACGCCGATTATATTCGGATATTTCGGTATCGGCTTTTTATGTGAAGAATCAAAAAGACCTTCCGCTTCAAGCTTGGCTTTCAGCTGTTCATATGCAATATAAAGCGCACCAACGCCGTCGGGAATCATTTCGTTTATATAAATCTGATACTGACCGTCTCTTTCAAAAACGCCCACTCTTCCCGTAACAATAACCTGCATACCGTTTTTCGGCTCAAATCTTAATTTCGACGCGCTTGTTCTGAACATTACTGCTCTTATAACTCCGCTGTTATCCTTTAAGGACATATAAAGATGACCTGACGAGTGGTTTTTAAAATTTGAGATTTCGCCCTTTACGGTTATGTTGTTTAAAATAAAATCATTTTCAACAACGCTTTTAATATATAAATTAAGGTCTGTTACCGTAAGCACATTCATCTTAATTTTTTCCCTCAAGCTTTCTTATATATGCGCCCAACATTCCGTTGATATAACCTTTTGCTTTATCATCGTCATATTTTTCCGAAAGCTTTACAGCCTCGGAAGCGCTGACGCCGTTTGGAATATCTTCCTTATAGGTTATTTCATAAATCGCAACTCTCAGCACGCAAAGAGTTACGGCAGATAATCTGTCAATCGTATATTTATGAGAATTTTCTGCAATAATTTCATCAATTTTTTCTAAATTTTCTAAAATGCCTTCAACCTCGTTTTTTATATATTCTGCGTCACTTCCTTCGATATTATTATCGGAAAAATAATACTGAAGATTTTCGTCGTTGATATCATTTTCTCCTGTAACCGAGAACACAAGCTTAAAAACATTTTCACGAAGTTCGCTTCTTTTCATATTTCTTATTTATCCTCTTTTTAAAAATCAGTCCTGCACTTCAGGCGCTTTTTCTTCAGCATGAACGCCGCTTACAACTATGCTCACACTCTGAACGCAAAAGCCTATCATATTTTCCAGCGCGTCCTTAACCTTAAGCTGAACATTTCTTGCAACATCGTTTACATCGTAGCCGTATTTAACGATTATTTTAACGGTTACTACAACAGCGTCTCCGTCTTTATGCTCAATAGAAATCCCCTTTGAAAGAAGCTTCTTTGAAAAGCTGCCTGTTTCTTTATCTTCAGCCATTGAATAAACGCCTTCAATTTCATTGAGCGCCATGCCTGAAATAACCGAAATAACCGCATTGGATACTTTAACTTCACCATTTTTATCATTCTGTAAGATATTATTTTCTTCCATCTTAAAATCCTCCTGTATTTATAATTATACATATATCATTATATCATATATTTTATTATAATGCAATTTATTTTATAAAAAAAATGAAAAAAACTTTAATTACTTTTTATACTATTTTCTGAAAACAAATAAATATTCATGTGCAATCAACAAAAAATTATACTTCACACTATTCGTTTTCCAATATCCCGTTGCTTTGCAGTTGTGTTGTTCTTTTATTATTAACTCTTTTAATTTAAACCCAGTCGCTTCAAAAATATGCATTACATAAAAAGACATCGGTATCATATGTCCCTTCTGTCTTGTATCTCCCATAAGAACAGCACAAAATTTATCTTTTTTCAAAACACGGTAACTTTCTTTTGCAACCTTTTTCATTTCTGAAAGAAAATCCTTTACTCCAAGTTGTGACAAATCTCCATCAATCCCATCACTGTATTTTATAATATCAGCATATGGTGGGTGTGTACATATCAAATCAATACTTTCATCTGGAACAAAATCAAGATTTCTTGCATCACCTTTTTTGATAAAAACATTTCCTTTAGCAGATTCATAATCAAATTTTGTTTTTTCTCTACAACGCTCCAGAGCAACATCGTTTATATCGACACCTATTATATTACGATTTAACAGCTTCGCTTCAACAAGCGTTGTACCACCTCCGGCAAACTGATCAAGAATCAAATCTCCCTCTTTGGAATATCTAAGTATAATATTTCTCGGTATATACGGAGACCAATTTCCACGCCATTTAGCATCGTGAGTTGCCCAATCGCCACGTTTTGGAAAAGACCAATGTGTAGTCATTTCAAGTTCAAAATCATCTGGTTCCCATTTTTTTATCTTCTTTTCAGACATTATTCAATAACCTCATTTATTATACCATTTTCTAAATCCTTAATATTATAAATGTGTTCCATAATATCAAAAGTTTCTTCCAAATTATTACGAGCACTTGTCCACCCTTTACCATCTGTAAACCATACAAAAGTAAATCCATCTATGGTATCAGTTTCTAATGCAAGCGTTTTATAGCTACGGGCTGTTTCATTAAGTTTTGAACCACCACTACCATAAAAATTAGTTTCTATTCCATATATCATATTTTCTGTTTTAATGACAAAATCAAAGCGTTTTTCCATTTTTCCTTGATTTGAAATAGCAGATAAATCAATATTCCATTTTTCAGTAATCTGATGAATATACATCTCCTTGAAGTATGTTTTGTCTTTTATAAATCCTGCCTTCTTGATGAAACTTTCAACTAAATTTTCCATCAGATGACCACCTCGGTTTTTTCTGCCATTAGAATCCAACCCAGTTTCAACCCCTGTTGCATAGTCCACAAGATTATTTACAATATGATTGGATATCAAGTCAAACAAACCTGTTTTGCGCATAAAAATCATATATTGTCTAGCAGTAAGATTAGTTTTTTTAAATTGATATGTAAATTCTCCCTCTTCATCAATAGCATATATCTCATTCGCTCTGACAGCTAATAATAATGGTATACATTTCAAAATATCAGGATATTTGATAAACAAATTTTCAAAATCTGCCTCAATATTCTTAGATCCGATAAGTGAATTCAGTATATTCAGTTCAACTTTTATACTTTCAACATTTCTGTGGACCTTTCCAAAGTCAATATAATAACCGTAATCAGCTATACTGTCACGAAATCCCGAAAGCCAAATATTAAAATTTCTGTTCGCCATATATAAACCTCCTAAAAATTCGATATCAAAAGTTCTTTTATTCTCCCTCTAGCTTCCCCATTGCAATTAATCATACGAGTAGCCTCAACTCTTTTTATATTATGATTTGAATAAATACTATCGAAAAAGTCATCTTCAGTATTTGAATTCTTAGGATCAGAATTACTTACAACAATTTTTGCGCCTTTTTTATGCATACATTCAACAAATCTTGCAAGCTCCATTTGTTTTTCATCATTAAATAAATTCTCCGTATAAGCAGTAAAACTTGCAGTTTCCGTTAAAGGTCTGTACGGCGGATCAAAATAAACAAATGTGTTTTCATCAATAAAATCCGCTGATTTTTTATAATCTCCGCAAACAATTTTTACATTTTTTAATTTATCTGAAACAACACGAAGATTTTTCTCATCACAAATAAGCGGATTTTTATATGACCCCATAGGAACATTGAAAAGACCTTTTTTATTTACTCGAAATAATCCGTTGAAACAAGTCTTATTTAAAAATATCATCAATGCTGCTTTTTCAATATTTTCAGCTTCATTTCCATTAACCTTTAAATAATTAAATCTATCCCGCTTTGCCATATAATATGACTTTCTTCCGGCTGTTTCAAGTGTAATATACTCACATTGATAGTTACCAAGCAAATCAACAAGTTCTTCAATATATTCTCTTATGATAACATAAGTATTTATAAGTTCAAAATTTATATCGCTGATATAGATTTCACCCAAATCATATTTTCCAAGAATGTCAAAAAGAACTGCACCACCGCCAACAAATGGCTCAGCATATTTTGTAATACAAAATTTTTCAAAAGGGTAATATTTTTCAATTTCTTTCAAGAGTTGACTTTTTCCACCTGCCCATTTTAAGAAAGGTTTTGCACTTTTTTCACAAATAACCGTATTTCTTCGAAAAATGCTTATCTTTTCTGTATTCTCTTTTGAAGACATAAATTCCACAATTATTCCTCCTAGTCTGTTATAGATAATATTTGTATTTCAAAAACAAAAAAGCACTTGTGTTTTTCTTACCAATGTCATAAAAGGCTACTACAGCAAAAGTGAAACAAGCGGAATTGTAACAACCGAAAATATCGTTGTTAAAGATACGGTTTCGGAAGCGTATGCCGCGTCCTGACCGAATTTGTTTGCAAAAAGTGTAGCCGCAACGGCAGTCGGGCATGAAGCTGAAATCAAAACAGATTTGGCAACAACGCTGTCAATCGGTAACGCTTTTAAAACAAATACAAAAATAACGGGAACGAGGATAAGTCTAACAAAGGAAACTGCATAAATTGATTTCTTTTTCAATGTATTTACAAGGTCAACCTCTGTAAGATATTTTCCCAAAATCATCATGGCAAGCGGTGTGTTCATATTTGCAACATGAGTCACCGTTTCCGAAAGCACATATGGCATTTTGAAATTCAAAAAGAAAAACAAAAGTCCTATTGCTGTTCCCACAATTCCCGGATTTGTTACAATTTTTTTAAGTGAAAACTGTTTTTTATCTCCTGTGTAGTTATAAACTCCCTGCGTCCAGTAAAGAACTGTGAGTATAACAAGATATGCAGACCCGTAGAACACGCCGTCCGAGCCTAAAACTGCGCTGAGAAGCGGCAACCCCATAAAGCCGCTGTTTGAATATATCGAAGAAAAACGGCTCACGCGGTATCTGTTTGTTTCCTCTTTTCTGAATATGACAGCCGACGCAATCATTCCGATTATATGAGCAGCTATCGAAAGCACCGTTGCAACTAAAAGCTTTTTCAAAAGCGCGGGGTCAAAATCCTTTTGAAACGCATTTATGATAACACACGGTGTAACAACCATAAGAAGAATATTTGTAAGCTTTGATACAGAACTGTCGTCCAGCCACTTCGCCTTTGTAAGCACATAGCCGAGTATTATAAGCAGGAGCACAACGATAACCTGCTTTAAAAGTATTATACTTATTTCCATTTTTTCTAGCCTAATAACTCCGCAACCGCAGCATTAATTTCCTTTCCGTCAGCCTTTCCTTTAAGCTCAGCCATAACAGCTTTCATTATCATACCCTTATTTTTAGTAGCAATAACTTCCGAAAATTTTTCTGTCAGAATTACTTTTATTTCTTCCTTTGAAAGAAGCTTCGGCGCATATTCGCTTACGATATCATATCTTTTCTGATACTGTTCTTTCAAATCCGTTCTTTCCTCAGGGCATGTATCAAGCTGTTCCTTTAGAGATTTTAATTCCTTTAAAATAACTCTATCAACGAGTTCTTCGGGAATATCCTCTCTTGTCCCCTCGTCGATAGCAACCTTTTTTATAGCTGCGATAGTTGCTGAAAGTGCGTCCTTAACTTCCTTGTTTTTTTCTTTCATTGCGGCAATCATAGCCTTCTGCAATACTTCAATTTTCATATTTCTTCATTCCTTTTCTGTTTTATTTTATATTATTTGTTCTTTTTTTAAGCAAAATTCACCAGAACCCGCAGGAATATTAGATTTTCCTGCCCGATATGTAAATATTTATTATCGGCAGACTATTCATTTTTTAAACTTTTTGATACATATATATGTACAATCAGCAATTATAAAGATAAAACACAACAAAACAATAAATATATACTTGTTAGAGTTATATGCGCCTAAAAAATCTAATGTCATCAGTTTATCAACTGCATTGCGCATACCACACAACGAACAATATTTGTTGTCATTATCGCACAAACTGGCAATAGGCTTATATTTATATACAATTATAAAATTTGTAATTAAAACAAGATATAATATCAACCTTGCTTCATTAAACCACTTCCATTTATAAATATTCTCTTTATTCATCATATACTTTTGAACCAATAACAAATTTAGAACCTGCTACTATTTGTAAAATTGGAGATATGAAAATCGCACCGGTTATTCCGCAAGTTATAATCACAACAAAAATCACATTCACAAACAATAATGCCATATTTATTATTGAAGATGCTAAATAAATATACGAAAGTAATCTTTTTACCTTTTTGTTTTGTAGAAAGTATATCAGAAATCCCAAGAGAGATATTATCACTCCAAACAATGCAGATAAATATATAATCATATTATCTTCATCAAAGTTTGGAACAATGCTTGAAAATGGGGAATCTGTTAAATATACAAACCCTAAAAGCAATGCTGGTATAAGAACAGAAAATATATTTAAGCATAAAGCTACAAACATACTTTTCTTATTGTGAAGTCCCTTTACATTCTCCATATTTAATTCTGTATTTGTGCTAACAATTTTATTACCACACTTACTACAAAATATACTATTATCTTCGATTTGATTTCCACATTTTTGACAATACATAGGTCTGTACCTCTTTTCTTTAATTTTACATCTTTCTACACAATTCGACTTTTGTCAAGTCAGCGCTAAAAAATTATTTTTTCCATCTCAATTCTGTCATCTCATATTTTGCCGGTGAAGCAATTCCATCATAAATTTCTTGTCCATCAGATGAAACATAACAATTCCCTATATAAGACCAGTGATTATTATCTACTAACCAAGTGATATGCATTACATAATATAATTTATTATTAGCAGAAACTGCACTTATACATTAGCTGCCAACCATTTTAAATGAATTGACAACTATCGTTGTCATGAATTGGCGTTCCGCCATGATTTCTCGCTAACGCTCCATGAATTGAATTGCCTTTTAATGCACTGAAGGTGCAATTCATGTCGATAGGCAATTCATTGATTTCATCTTCGATGAAATCATTATACCACTCAAATGCACAAAAGTCAAGGAAATAAGCGGATTTCAGTTCTTTTTCCAAAGATTTTTTAATATAAATAAAAAGAGAGAAAAAAGAAGGAGTGAAAATTTATGACAACGGAAAAAACAATTTCAAACATAATATTGGAAAGCAAGGAAAAATTAAGCGTGAGCGGAGTTAAGGATATCCTCACCTTTGACGAGGAGGAGATTATTCTTGATACTGTTCTTGGAGTGCTTGAAATAAGAGGCTGTAATCTTAAAGTCGAAAAATTAAGCACAGATTCGGGCGAAATTATAGCAAAAGGGTTAATAAACGAAATGGTATATTCACAGGAGCATACAACGGAGAAAAAAGGAAATATTTTAAAAAACATTTTCAGATAAGGTGGTAGAATGTCTTTTCTTTTTTTGATACTCTGCGGTAACGCCGTCGGGTTTTCATATGATGTTTTCAGAGCTATGCGAATAAAAACAAAATACAACGCTGCAATCAGCGTGATATGCGATTTTTTATTCTGGCTGCTTACTATTATTCTGACTTTTTTTGTGCTTTATAAATACTATTCCTTTAATCTGAGATTGTACCATTTTTTGCTTATTTCAGCAGGGTGCAGTCTGTATTTTGCTGTTTTTTCGGGAATTTTTGGGAAAATTATATTAAAAATACTGAATATTTTTGAATTTTTTTTAAAAATAGTATTTACAATTATCAAGTTTTGTGGTAAAATATTAAAAAAGTGTTTTCTGTTTTTAACATTCCCATTGAGGTGGGTTTTCAAAAAAATCGTTATACTTTTTAAAATTTTAAAATCAAAGCTCATAAAACACACAAAAAAATTATCGAGGTTATGAACTTATGTTAAAGCTTAAGAAAAAAAATCTTTGGATATATTTTATTATTGCTATAAGTCTATATTTCTCTTATCTCTATTTCCAGACAAATGCAGACTATAAAGTGCTTGTGTCTGAGGAACAGGCAATAAACGAAAAAATAGAGCTTGAAAAAGAGAAAAAAGAAACGCTCGGAAAAACCGATAAAAGCGTAAGCAGCCAAGAGACAATTGAATCTCTTGCAAGAAGCGACCTTAACTACTTAAAAGAAAACGAAATTCTTTTTATAGACGGAGAAAAAATAAACTGAATAAACAAAGCCCCGTCTGCAAATAATATTTCCGAAAGGAAGTATTCATATGAAAAAAAGAAAAATTCCGAAAAAAGCACAGCTTGTTATTGACGAAATAAAAAAAGTCGGCAACAAAACCGACCCACAGGGAATGTATACAGGCAGATATGAAGACGAAAAATATGAAAAGCCTGTGCAGGACCAGGATGATTTGTAAAAACACATAAGCATACTGCTGTTATTGCAGTATGCTTATTTTTCTGATAATGTCAAATATTCAGTAATCTAATACTTTCAGCAACATGATACGCAAGCATAACAGGAACAGCATTCCCCACCATTTTGTAACCATTAGCAATATCCTCGTAATAAAACTTAAAATCATCAGGAAATGTTTGTATTCTTGCGCACTCCCTGACAGAAAGCCTTCTATACAAATTTTCTTTTCCCGGAACGAATATTCTTTTATTTTTTTCAACAAAAATCATTTTGGGCGCTTGAGGATGGATAGGTGCGTGTCTTCCTCCGGCTTGTATGGTAAATGATTGCTCATCCCAACCGCGAACTCTGTTTCTTGACATATATATTGTAGAAAAACCACCGTTCATATATTCATGATTAGGAACTGTACAGTTATCCCCGTTTGTTTTATTCTTGTCTTTCGCCTTTACAGCAGTATCTTTCAAATCCCAGATAGTCTCTTTTAAGGTTATCTTCTTTTCCTTTGCATGAGGAAACATATAATCAACATTCAAATCTTTTCTGAAACCTATGTAAAATACTCTTTTTCTGTCTTGCGGAACATCATAATCTGCTGCATTAACTAAATTAACAGTAATATTGTATCCTGCATTTTCAAAATGGTGTAAAATGTTTTTTACAGCCTCCTTGTGCAAATCAGCTAACATTCCCGATACATTTTCCGCCACAAAAAATTTAGGTTGTTTATCCTTTAATATTCTGACAAATTCATAGAATAACTTTCCACGGCTGTCGTCAATCCCCCTCAATGCTCCTGCCTCACTCCAGCTTTGACAAGGTGGTCCTCCTATTATCCCATCGCATTCAGGTATTTCATTTGAAGCAATGTCTCTAATATCTCTACAATCAAGAGGGGTGTTGTGATTTTTTTTATAAGTTTCCCAAATCGTCTTATCATATTCATTAGCCCATATAATATTGAATCCTGCTTTTTCAAAGCCTAAATCTAATCCGCCAGCGCCTGAAAATAAGCTTATAATATTCATTTCCTATCTCCTATACAGTATATGTAATTAATTTTGCCGCCTTTAGCTGTGCAGGATTATTAGGATTTTTGATTTTTACATCAGCAATCTTTAAACCCGCGGTGTTTTTGCACAGTTTTTCCAATGTTAAATAATTATCGAACGAATAATATTTTTCGTTATTTATAAGAGCCATAAAATTAAATTTCTTTGAATAATCTCTCTTGTATATATAACCAAAAACACTAAACGGATTTTCTATGCCCCACATTCCTCTTACCCGCAAATATGTAATTCCAAGCGGATCAACTCTGTTAACTCTACCAAGTTCTTTTGTTTCTGCAAACTCAACTCCGCTAATACCTTCAACCCCGCTTTTAATTACATCTTTTATTTGTTCATAAACAGATTTTTCTGCACAGTAATCATCACCATACACAAGTGCCAAAGATTTGATATTATTATCATCGACTACACCAACAGCATAAATCATATCTTTTACAATCCAATTCTCACAGATTTTACAAGCCTTCTTTATCATCGGACTGTCAGCAAACAGTTTTGCTTTCGGATAACTGCTGTTAAGTGCAAGCGAAGAATCATTAGACTCTATCTTTTTGACCTCTATCGCATCGCCGCCGCGCAACATCGAATCAGGAGGATTGTTTTGATTCCCTAAATAAGAAAAAACCTCCGACAATTTTTGATTTCGTATATTTTCGCTTTTTTCATTAACAGTACCTGCAAAAATATCCTTAATATATTCTTCTAAAGCCTCCCCCATATTATTGGCACGGTTATGACTTTCTGAATACTTTCTTAATTCAAATTTAGGATTTTCAATCAAATGAATTATTGCATTTATTATGTTTGACATATGCTCACTCCTTGCTGTTTATAACATAATATATTATATAACTTAATTATAACAAAGTCAATACAAAATTCTATCTTTTTTTAATAAAATCATCAAGATTATTGACAAATTTCATATTTATGCTATAATATTAGTATATGTTATTTTTTAAGAAGGCAGGTATAAAAATATGGCAATAGATAAAAAAAGACCGGACCCGAAGGTAGACGATAAAGCGAAGGCACTTCAGATGGCTTTGTCTCAGATAGATAAGGATTTCGGCAAGGGCGCTGTTATGCGTTTGGGCGAAAATTTAAAAATGGATGTTGACGCTATTCCGACAGGAATCCTTCCGCTTGATATTGCAACAGGTATTGGCGGTCTTCCGAGAGGAAGAATTGTTGAAGTATTCGGACCTGAAAGCAGCGGTAAAACAACAGTTTGTTTACATATGATAGCTTCTGCACAGAAAAACGGCGGCGAGGTTGCATTTATTGACGCTGAGCATGCTCTTGACCCTGTATATGCAAAAAATATCGGCGTTGATATAGACACACTTTTGGTTTCTCAGCCTGATACAGGCGAACAGGCGCTTCAGATTACAGAGGCTTTGGTGAGAAGTAACGCGATTGATGTTATCGTTATCGACTCTGTTGCAGCCCTTACACCAAGGCAGGAAATCGAAGGCGATATGGGCGATTCACATATGGGTCTTCATGCCCGTCTTATGTCACAGGCTCTCAGAAAGCTCACCAGCCTTATTTCAAAGTCAAATACAATTGTAATTTTCATCAATCAGCTTCGTGAAAAGGTTGGAATAATGTTCGGAAATCCTGAAACAACAACAGGCGGACGAGCACTTAAATTCTATTCTTCAATGCGAATTGATGTAAGAAGAGTTGAAACAATCAAAAACGGCGGCGAAGCAATCGGTAACAAGACAAAGGTGAAAATCGTTAAAAATAAGGTTGCACCACCGTTCAAGGAAGCAGAATTTGATATTATCTACGGCGAAGGCGTTTCAAAATCAGCATGCATACTTGATATGGCTGTAAAATTTGACTTGGTTGAAAAAAGCGGAGCGTGGTATAATTATAATGATGACAGAATAGGTCAGGGCAAGGAAAACGCTAAGAAATACCTCAGCGACAATCCTGAAATTATGGATATATTGGAAGAACAGATAAGAGAAAAGATGAAGGCTGAAACTATGGTCGACCCTGACGAAAGAATTTTTGACGACGAAGAAGAATAAGGAGTATTCTGAAAATGGCAAAGAAAGAAAATAACGAGGTTCAGTCTGATAACATTATTATCCTTCAGGCTGATGACGGAGAAGATGTCAGATTTGAATTTCTTGATGTTGTTGAATACGATGGATTAAACTATGTTGTCCTCCTCCCTGTTGACGAAGGCGACGGAAGCGTAGTAACAATTCTCAGAGTTGATGAAATCGACGAAGAAACCGACTCATATTCAGGAGTTGACGACGAAGAAATTCTCCAGGCAGTATTCAAAGAGTTTAAGAAAAATTATAAATAAGGAATAAAAAACACTTTTACAGCAAAACCGTAAAAGTGTTTTTTTGTTATAACAATTTTTCAATTTTAACCTTTAAATCAGGAAAGTCTTCAATAACTGTCTGATATACATCTTCCATATGAAGAGTTTGATATTTATGAGCCGCAATATCCCTAAAACCTGCAATAGCCTTCCAAGGAATATGTGTATACTCCAAACGCAATTCTTCCGTAAGACTTTTAACAAGCTCTCCTATATTAATTACAGTCATACAGATTGCTCTTTTCAATATTTCATCAGAATTAAAATCTTGGAAGGATTTATTTTCAATCATCTGAAAAGCAATATCAATTTCCGATAGAATTTTATTTAAAATAATATTATCTCTATGCTGCATAAACTGTCACCACATTTTCCGGATTAATTAAAGATGTTTCAGGTATAGGAAATCTTATTATATCAACATCTTTTTTGAGTATTTCCTCAAGCTGAAGCTTAAGGGAAGAGATAGTCAGCAACGACACATACGGAGCATAAAATTCAACAAGCAAATCGACATCACTTTCACTGGTACTGCAACCGTCTGCATATGAGCCAAAAAGAAGAATCTGCTTTATATCATACGACTTTGCTACCAAAGCCACAGCATTGGAAATTTCAGCTATTGTAAGCATATCTATCCCTCCATCTATATTTTCTGTTATTATTATACCCATATAAAAAGACATTGTCAAGTATTTTCGGTTAAATACCTCTATACCTTTATTTCTTCCTCATCGTTAAGTCCGTCTATATCTTTCAGGACAGGGTCGACATATTCCTCCACAAACTCAACAACCTGCTGAGGTGCTCTGCCGATGTAGTTTTCAGGCTTAAGCTCTTTTTCGATTTCCTCAACAGTGAGAGAAAAGGACGGGTCATTTGCTATTCTCTCTGCAAGGTCGTTTTTGTTGCCGTGAAGCTTAACCTGTTTACCTGCCTCCATTGAATGAGTACGGATTCTTTCGTGAAGCTCCTGTCTGTCGCCGCCTTTTTTAACGGCGTTCATCATTATGTTTTCAGTTGCCATAAACGGCAATTCAGACATAATTCTCTGATTTATTACTTTAGGATAAACAACAAGTCCGCCCGCTACATTCACATATAAATCAAGTATTCCGTCAATAGCAAGGAAGCTTTGCGGAATTGCAATTCTTTTGTTTGCCGAGTCGTCAAGAGTTCTCTCAAACCATTGAACAGACGAGGTCATAGCAGGGTTTATTGCAGTTGAAACCACAAATCTTGAAAGCGCGCATATACGCTCGCTTCTCATCGGGTTACGCTTATACGCCATTGCCGACGAGCCAATCTGCGATTTTTCAAACGGCTCTTCAATTTCCTTCAAGTGCTGAAGAAGTCTTATATCGTTTGCAAATTTTGAAGCTGACTGCGCAATTCCCGACAAACAATTTAACACATAGCTGTCAAACTTTCTCGGATAGGTCTGCCCCGTAACAGGATATTCGTTTTCATACCCCATTTTTCTGACAACCTCTTTATCAAGCTTTTTAACAGTATCGCTGTCGTTATCGAAAAGCTCCATAAAAGAAGCCTGTGTGCCTGTTGTTCCTTTGGCACCGCGAAGTCTTACAGTTGAAATTACAAAATCAAGCTGTTCTAAATCCATAAGTAAATCATAAATCCACAGCGTTGCTCTTTTTCCCACGGTTGTAAGCTGTGCCGCCTGAAAATGAGTAAATCCCAAAGTCGGCATATCCTTATAGGAAAGTGCAAAATCCTTAAGTCTGGAAATAACCTTAAGAAGCTTTTCCCTGACTAAAAGAAGCGCCTTGTGAATCATGATGATTTCAGCGTTGTCGCCCACAAAGCATGAGGTTGCACCCAAATGAATGATACCTTTTGCGTCAGGGCATTGCTCACCGTAAGCAAAAACATGGCTCATAACATCGTGACGGACAACCTTTTCACGCTCTTTTGCCACATCGTAATTGATGTTATCTCTGTATTCTTCAAGCTGTCTTATCTGCTCATCTGTGATATTTATTCCAAGCTCTTTTTCAGTTTTTGCAAGAGCAATCCAAAGCTCTCTCCAAAGCTTGAACTTTGTTTCATCGGAAAAAATTCTTTTCATTTTCTCTGATGAATATCTTGTATTTAACGGATTTTCATAAAATTCAACTGACATACTTTTCCCTTCCAATTACTCCATATTTGACATAAACTCTTCAAGTCTGTCCATACCTTTTTTGATACTTTCCATATCTGTTGCATATGACCATCTGATAAAGTCATCTGCACCAAAGCCTGAGCCGGGAACGAGCGCAACAAGCTTTTTATCTAAAAGAAGTGTACAGAAATCATCTGAAGTATTGATTGTTTCACCGTAGATTTTTCTGCCCTTAACCTTTGAAATATTCATCATGATATAGAATGCTCCTTTAGGCATACGGCATGACAAGCCTTCTATATTATTGATTCTTTCATACATATAATTTCTTCTTTTTTCAAATTCAGCCTTCATAGCCATAACGCTGTCAAGGTTACCGTTCAACGCTGCGCAAGCCGCCGCCTGAGCGATAGAGTTCGGGTTTGAGGTAGCGTGTGACTGAATGTTTGCCATAGCCTTTGCAAGCGGTGCTTCGCAAGCTGTATAACCAATTCTCCAGCCTGTCATAGCATAGGTTTTTGAGCAGGCATTAACTGTAATAGTCTGTTTTTTGATTTCCTCGCCAAGTGTAGCGATACTAACAGTTTCGCCTTCATAAATAAGGTGTTCATAAACCTCGTCAGCAATAACGATAAGCTTGTTTTCAACGCAGAAATCAGCAATAGCTTTAAGCTCAGCTACATCGTAAACGCTTCCTGTCGGGTTTGACGGACTGCAAAGGATAATCGCCTTTGTTTTATCTGTCATAACAGCTTTCAAATCTTCAGGCTTGAATTTGAAGTCATTTTCTTCTGTTGTCTGCAAAATAACAGGCTTACCGTCTGCAAGCTTTACCATTTCGGGATAGCTTACCCAATAAGGTGCAGGAACGATAACCTCATCGCCCGGATTCAAAATAGCTGTGAATATATTTGAAAGTGAATGTTTTGCACCGTTTGAAACAACGATGTTAGCCACATCATAATCTAAGTTATTTTCTCTTTTTAATTTTGCGCAAACTGCTTTTTTAACGGCAAGCGTACCTGAAGCAGGAGTATATTTTGTCATTCCCTTATCAAGTGCTTCAATAGCCGCCTGTTTTATATAATCAGGTGTATCAAAATCAGGCTCGCCTGTGCCGAAGCCCACTGCGTCAAGCCCTTCAGCCTTCATAGCCTTGAACTTTGAATCAATCGCAAGCGTAGGAGACGCTTCCACCATTGAACCTTTTTTACTGATCTGAATTTCCATCTTATTACCCATCCTTTATATATTAGTATTTAAACTGTTTAAAAAACAACTCTTTTTATTTTACACCATTTTGTATAAAAAATCAAGTGTTTTTAATAAAATTACTTTACAAATTAAAATATATTATTAATTTTTCTAAGGGGATAGGGGGAACCGGTCAGAGTTTCCCCCTTATCCCCTATGACCCCTTAGGCATAAGAATGCGTAACTCTATATGGTTTTGAAATATAAATTTTGCATAATACTGCAGAAAATCCTGCAAATATACGCCAGTATTATTCTTGAATTTTCTTTGTCTTATATCAAAATTTATTATTTCAAAACTCTCTGACCTTAAACGCAGAAAAATTTTAGTATAATTTTAATGCGGAGGACGCAGTTAGGCTGTCGCCTCACAAGGACGACAAATTAAAAGAATACAAATTTGACAAGTTTAAGGCATATAGAGTTACGCATTCTTATGCCCCGACCTTCCTTCGAGTGCTCAATCGCCGCAAAGGCTGAAGTTAGTTTTTATCGTATTTATAAAAAAATACTTTACAAATTAAAATAATTGTGATATAATATCATTGCAACACAAATTTAATACTGTATAGACTTATGTGTGTTTTTTTACTTTTTGGTAAAAATGCATGCTCTATTAAACATACATCTGTTTATATAGTTAGAATTTGTGTTGCAGCAATTCGAGAGCAGCATTTTTCGGTGTGTTGCACTCATTTGCAACACACTTTTTTATTTTTCCCGGGAGTGTATTTAACCGAAAAAACACATATAAAATAAAGATAAAAAAAGTGTGCAAAAAATGTTCGGAAAATTGTTGCTAAACAAATCATCAGACAAATTCAAAAAATACTTTACAAATTAAAATAATTATGATATAATATCATTGCAACACAAGTTTTATATCGCTTAAATAAGGACATGCTTTTGTATTCAGGCAAAAATGCATGCTCTATTAAGCATACCTTTTTAGGCGTTTAAGAATTTGTGTTGCAGCAATTCGGGAGCAGCATTTTTCGGTGTGTTGCACTCGATTGCAACACACTTTTTTATTTTTCCCGGGAGTGTATTTAACCGAAAAAATACATATAAAATAAAGATAAAATAAGTGTGAAAAAATGTTCGGAAAATTGTTGCTACACAAATATCAGACAAATTCAAAAAAAGAAAAAGGCTTCCGTCATTGGAAGCTTTTTTCTTTAAGGTCTGAAATTTATATTTCCTCGTAAATTGAAAGATATTCCTTCGCGCTTGTTTCCCATGAAAAATCTGTTGCCATAGCGTTCTTTCTTACAGCTCTCCAATGGTCTTTGTTATGATATAAGCTGAGTGCGCGGTTTATTGCGTCAAGCATATCAAGCGCATTGTATGACTGGAATGTCACACCGTTACCTGTTTTTTCGACAGGGTTAAACGGCTGAACGGTTTCTCCAAGTCCGCCGACTGTATGAACAATCGGGACAGTACCGTAGCGCATTGCAATCATCTGTGCAAGTCCGCAAGGCTCCGATTTTGAAGGCATAAGGAATAAATCCGAAGCCGCATAAATTTTTGAAGCAAGCTGATTTGAGAAGGTAACAATACCTCTCACCTTGTCATGACATTCGTTTTCCCAGTATCTTAACATATCCTCATATTGCGGATAGCCTGTTCCCAGAATTGCAAGCTGAACATCAAGCTTAACAATCTCGTGCATTACATCGCGCACAAGGTCAATTCCCTTCTGGTCAGTAAGTCTTGTAACCATACCGATAAGCGGCTTTTTCGGGTCAACAGGAAGCGCCATTTCTTTTTGGAACTCTGTTTTGTTGTTCGTTTTGAAGCGGATTGATTTATAATCAAATTTATGATATATGTTCTCGTCTGTTTTCGGATTGAACGCGTCAACATCAATACCGTTGACAATACCTCTCAGCTTATATTTTCTCGGCTCTAAGATATTATGAAGTCCGTGTGAAAAATACGGGTCCAGAATTTCCTGAGCGTAGTTTTTGCTGACAGTTGTGATAATATTTGCAGACTCGATACCTGCCTTTAATATATTCAGACAATCGTCATACATAAATAAATCTCTGTATGTCACATCAAGTCCCAAAACATGACCTAAAATAAGCGGGTCATATTTACCCTGGAACTCAATATTGTGGATTGAAAGAACTGTTTTAATATTTCTGTATGCAGGGATATTTCTGTAAAACGCATTGATATAAAGCGGTGTTAAGGCTGTATGCCAATCGTTTGCATTTATAATATCAGGGAAAAAGTCAACAACAGGCAAAATCTCAAGAACAGCCTTTGAGAAAAACGCAAATCTTTCTGCGTCATCAAATTCACCATAGACATTATTTCTTTTAAAATACTGCTCGTTATCTACAAAATAGTAGGTAACGCCGTTTTTTACTGATTTAAAAACTCCGCAATAGGACATTCTCCAGCCAAGCGGAACTCCGAGCGAAGAAATGAACTCCATTTCGTTTTTTAACTCTTCTTTTATCTGGGAATAGAGCGGAACAACAACTCTTGCGTCGTGTCCCAGCTTACAAAGCTCCTTCGGAAGCCCGCCCATTACATCGCCAAGTCCTCCAACTTTTATAAAAGGACTTGCCTCAGCAGCAACAAATAATATTTTCATCTTAGTAATTCCTTTCAAGTAACTTCTGATGTTTCAAATTTAACATGGATTTATCGCCAAAAGCCAATTAAATTTGTGTTCCTTTTGAAATAACAAACGGTAATGCTTCATAGCCTGTCAGCACCTTGTCGGGACTGATTTCGATGTTTTTGTCGGCGATTACATTTGTCATAACGCAGTTTTCGCCGATGACGGAGTTCTGCATTATGATTGAGTTACGGATAATCGCGCCTTTTTTAACCTTACAGCCTCTGAAAAGTATACTGTTTTCAACTATACCGTCAATTTTACAGCCGTCGGCAATAAGGCTGTTTGAAACCTTACTGTTTTGTCCGTACATTGCAGGAACGCTGTATTTAACCTTTGTTAAGATAGGATTTTTTGCACGAAGCAGTTCTTTTCGGATATTCTTATCCAAAAGCGCCATGCTTGCTTCGTAGTAATCGTTTATATCTCTTATTATTTTGCAGAAGCCCGTAACCTTATATGCATATATATTTGATGTATCAAAGCTTTTTGCTATAAAATCCCTGTCAAGATCGTCCCAGCCGAATGTAATAGCTCTGTCAATAAGCTCTAAAAGAAGCGTTTTTCTTATTACATATGTTTTAATTATTACATCTTTCTTTGCGCTGTCGCCGTCAAAGTGATAAAGTGCGTCAACAACCTTGCCGTCAGCTGTAACCGTAATACTCGTTTCACCGGGCTGTACCTCGGTAGTATGATACAGACAGGTAATATCTGCTTTTTTATCGATATGAGTTTTCATAACCGATTCAAAATCTATATTACAGATTATGTTACTGTCAGACAAAATACAATAATCGTTTTTTGCGCTTTTTATATATGACCTTGCGCTTATAAGTGCGTCCATTCTGTTTCTGATTGTTCTTCCCGTTGTTTCAACAAATGGAGTAAGGAATTTAAGACCGCCGTGCTTTCTGTCCAAATCCCAGTCCTTACCGCTTCCCAAATGGTCCATAAGAGAAGAATAGTTGCTTCTTGTGATAACGCCTATATCATAAACGCCCGCTCCTACAAGTGACGAAAGAAGAAAGTCTATAAGACGGAATCTTCCTCCGAACGGAATTGACGCTAAGTTTCTTTTTGCTGTCAGTTCTCCTATTCTTTCATCATTGAAAGAGTCGGAAAAAATTATACTGTATGCATTCATTATATTCCCCTCCTACACAATTTCTTTTGCTTTAACAACCTGACCTGCTTTTATAACAGACCCACTGCCTACAACTGCTATTCCCCACTCACCGCTTTTACATTTTTCGGGTGCGTTACCGATAACGGCTCCGTCCTCAATAACACAGTCGTCTGCAATGATTGCATAGTTTATGGAAACATTTTTGCCGATTTTAACATTCGGCATAATAACACTGTAATTAACCTCGCTGTCCTTGTCAACGGTTGTGTCGGAGAATAAAACGCTGTAATTAAGCTCACCGTAAATTTCACAGCCCGAAGAAACGATGGAATTTTCAATTCTTGCGTCCTTGTCAACATAATGCGGAATTGTGTCTGTATGACGGGAATAAATTCTCCAGTCGGGGTCATCTAAATTGAGAGGAAGCTTCGGATTGAGAAGGTCCATATTTGCTTCCCAGAGTGAGTCAATTGTTCCAACATCCTTCCAATAGCCCTCGTAGTTGTATGCAAAAATTTTCTTATTATCGTTAAGCATTGCAGGAATAACATCTTTTCCGAAATCGTTTGAGGACGCAGGATTTTCTTCGTCCTTGATAAGATATTCCTTTAGTGCGCTGTAACGGAAAATATAAATACCCATTGAAGCGTTCGTTGATTTCGGGTGTGCAGGCTTTTCTTCAAATTCGTAAACCGAATTGTCAGGATTTGTATTTAAAATACCGAATCTTGTCGCCTCCTCCATTGTAACATTTAAAACTGCAATGGTGATATCAGCGTCTTTTTCCTTATGGTATTCAAGCATTTTTTCGTAATCCATTTTATATATATGGTCGCCCGATAAGATAAGCACATATTCAGGGTCATACTGGTCTATAAAATGAAGATTCTGGTATATGGCATTCGCCGTACCCTTATACCACTGCCCTGTTGAGCCTGCCATGTAAGGCGGAAGAATATGGATACCTCCGTACATTCTGTCCAAATCCCACGGCTGTCCGTTGCCGATGTAAGCATTAAGCTCTAAAGGCTGATACTGTGTGAGTACGCCGATTGTGTCAATATCTGAATTTACGCAGTTGGAAATAGGAAAATCAATAATTCTGTATTTTCCTCCGAAAGGAACTGCAGGCTTCGCTCTTTCCTTAGTCAAAACATAAAGTCTGTTGCCGGCACCTCCTGCAAGAAGCATGGCAACCATCTCTTTTTTCCTGATCATTATTTTTTGTCCTTTCTTTTATATTGCTTTTTATATATATAAATGGTAGAAAAAGCAGGGATATTAAGCTCAATATATTGCTTTTTGCCGTGATAGCTTCCGCTTTTTGCTTTAAGAACTCCGTTCCCCTCTCCGTTTCCTCCATATATAGTATCATTAGTTGAAAAAACCTCGGTATAATTTCCTCGGTTCGGCACTCCGAGCTTGTAGCTTTTCTGTGATACCGACGAGAAATTGCATACGCAAAGAAGCTTATTTCCCGATTTATCAATTCTGAAAAACGAAATAATATTGTTGTTATCGTCGTCACAGCTTGCCCAGTCAAAGCCGTCCCACGAATCGTCACATTCCCACAGTGCAGGCTCTTTTTTATAGAACTCATTAAGAGATTTTATGAAGCTGTGATATTTTTTATGACTTTCTATGCTAAGAAGATGCCAGTCAATCTCCTTTTCCTCATTCCATTCGCTGTACTGCGCAAGCTCACCGCCCATAAACATAAGCTTTTTTCCGGGATGTGCATACATATATGCGATATACGCTCTTAAGTTGCTGTATCTGTCAGCGCCCTCAAGAGGAACCTTTCCGAGAAGCGAGCCCTTCATATGAACAACCTCATCATGCGAAAGCGGCAGAATAAAGTTTTCCGAAAAAGCATAGGTAAGAGAAAAAGTAAGGTTGTTATGAATCCCTTTTCTGAAAAACGGGTCTGTTTTAAGATATGCTAAAGTATCGTTCATCCACCCCATATTCCACTTGTAGTTAAAGCCGAGTCCACCCTCTGATACAGGATATGTTATCATCGGCCACGCAGTTGATTCCTCGGCAATCATCAGTATTCCCTTAAATTCCTCAAACACCTTTGTATTTAATTTTTTAAAAAATTCTATTGCTTCCAGATTTCCGTTATCACCGTATTTATTTGCTCTCCATTCTCCGTCACGCTTTCCGTAATCAAGATAAAGCATTGAAGCAACTGCGTCAACCCTAAGTCCGTCAATGTGATATTCTCTTAGCCAATAGCACGCATTTGAAATAAGAAACGAAATAACCTCAGGCTTTTCGTAGTCAAAAATTCTTGTTCCCCAGTCGCTGTGCTCTCTTTTTAAAGGGTCTGAATATTCATAGCAATATCCGCCGTCAAACTCATAAAGTCCCTGCTCGTCTTTGGGAAAATGAGCAGGCACCCAGTCTAAAATAACGCTTATGCCATTCTTATGACATTCGTCGATAAAATACATAAAATCAGCCGCTTCGCCGTAACGCGAGGTAGGCGCATAGTAACCTGTCACCTGATAGCCCCACGATTTATCATAGGGATATTCGCTCATCGGCATTAATTCAACATGGGTGTAATTCATTTCCTTTAAATATGCGATAAGCTCGTCTGCCATTTTTCTGTATGAAAAATTACTTCCGTCCTTGTATCTCCGCCAGGAACCGAAGTGCATTTCATATATGTTAACAGGCTTTCTGTAAGGAGCTTCTTCCCTTTTTTTCATCCACTCCCCATCGTGCCATTTATAATTTTTAAGTTTATTTTTATAATCGTAAATTTTTGACGCAGTGCCGGGTCTTGTTTCAGAATGAAACGCATACGGGTCAGCCTTTAAAAGCTCTCTTCCGTCTTTTGTCGAAATAACATATTTATATGTCTGAAATTCTTCTGCGCCTTCCACCGTACATTCATAAATTCCGCCGTCGGTTATTTTTGTCATAGGATATTTATGATAATCCCAACCGCAAAAATCGCCCGTTACATAAACTTCTTTTGCATTGGGCGCCCATACTCTGAAGGTGCATTTTTTGTTTTCCTTCAAATGCGCTCCCAAAAACTCATAGGCATTATAGTTTGTTCCTTCGTGAAACAAATATTTTGCCATAGAATTTTCGTCTTTCTTTTTTTCGTTTTTTGCAATTTTTTTATTTTGTCTTTTTATCATAAGAAAGCTTTTACCTTCTCCCGTCATATTATTTATCCCTATTTTAGCATATCCATTTTGTAAATAAAATACTAATTTGTCGGAATAAATTTTCTTGTTATATTGTACCATATTTTCCCAAAAAAAGAAAGCTTTTTTATGAATTTTGTATAAATTTTACATCTTACACAAAAAACATTATAAGCACTTGTTAAAGTTGCACACAAAAAATCGGTTATCTCAATATTATTTATTTAATTTTGTACACACGATGTATTGACATTATCATAACAATGTGATAAAATAATTATAAAGGAGATGAATACTATGGCAATGACAAATATAACAATGAGAATGGACGAAGACCTGAAATTACAGCTTCAGGAGCTTGTATCAAACTTAGGTATGGATATGACTACCTTTTTTACACTTTCAGCAAAACAGGCAATAAGAGAACAGGGATTACCCTTCGATGTGACAATGAATGTTCCAAACGCAGAAACCCTTGCGGCGATTGAAGAAGTAAAGCAGATGAAGAAAAATCCATCAATTGCAAAAGCATATACAGATGTTGATGAAATGATGGAGGAGCTTCTTAAATGAAATATAAGTTGAAACCGACCACAAGATTTCAAAAGGATTTGAAAAAGATACAAAAAAGAGGCTGCGACCTCAAGCTTTTATCAGATATCTTAAAAAAACTCGCAAACGGAGAAGCGCTCCCTGAAAAAAACAAAGACCATCAACTATACGGAAAATACAGCGGTTGCAGAGAATGTCATATTTTGCCCGACTGGCTTCTTATTTACGAAATTGACAACGGTGAATTGTTTTTATATCTTACACGAACAGGTACGCACAGTGATTTGTTTTAAGTTTGGTATAGTATGACAATAGTTATTTCCTTGACAATCGCGCAAAAATAGTATATAATATAGTGTGTGCGATTTATGTGTGACAGGAGTTGAACAGAAAATAAATGAAAATAAAATTCAATTCAAAAGACGCAAATCATAAAAAGCCGTTCGGAGCGGTAAAAACAGACGAAAAGGTATCGTTTTCATTATTAACCGAAGACGGCGTTTATATAAACAGCGTCAAAATAGTGTTTGAGAAAAATGAAATTTTCTTTTGTGAGAAATATTTTTCTTATGACGGTATTGCTGACGGATTTCACAAATTCATCTGCGATATTTCTTTTTCGGAGGCGGGAGTTTATTCCTACTACTTTGTTATAGATACCGAAAACGGAGAAATAATCGGCAGAAACAGCTTCGGCAGCTTTGAGGAAGGCGCAAGCCTCCCCTTGTGGCAGCTTACGGTTTATGACAAAAATTTTAAAACACCTTCATGGGCAAAGGGAAAAATTATGTATCAGATTTTTCCTGACCGTTTCAAGAGGGACGAAGCGTATATTTTACCAAAAACAAAAAACACCCGTACAGTCCACGAAAGCTGGGACGATGTACCGCTTTTTATATATGATGTTCCCGAATATACCGCAAACGACTTTTTCTGCGGAAATATAAAAGGAATTATTTCAGAGCTTGACTATTTAAAAGAGCTTAATGTAGGGATAATATACTTAAATCCTGTGTTTGAAAGCAGTACAAACCACCGCTATGCGACAGCGGACTACACAAATATTGACCCCTATTTAGGAACAAACGAGGATTTTTGTGAGCTTTTAAAAGAAGCAAAAAAAAGAGATATCCGCATAATTCTAGACGGAGTATTTTCGCATACGGGCGACGACAGCATTTATTTCAACAAATACGGGAATTATTCGTCCGTAGGCGCATATCAGTCTGAAAGCTCTCCGTATTACAAATGGTATAAATTTTCCGAAAATAAGGACAGCTACCGTTCATGGTGGGGCTTTACAACGCTTCCTGAGGTAATTGAAGAAACGCCTGAGTTTACAGATTTTATAACATCTGAAGAAAACGGAGTTATAAAATTATGGGATGACATGGGAGTTTCGGGCTGGCGGCTTGATGTTGCAGACGAGCTTCCCGATGTATTTATTGATAAATTCAGGGAAAGACTCAAAAAAATAAATCCCGATTCGCTTATTATAGGCGAGGTGTGGGAGGACGCGACAACAAAGGAAAGCTACGGAGTAAAGAGAAAATATCTTCTTGGCGACCAGCTTGACAGCGTTATGAATTATCCCTTTAAAAATGCAATCATTGATTTTGCTTGCGGCGGCAAGGGAACGGATTTTATAAATACAGTTACAGATATTTTAGAAAACTACCCTGCCCCTGCAATAGATACGCTTATGAATTTTATAAGCACACACGACACTGTCCGCGCGCTTACCGCACTAAATCATAAAAGGACAGTCGAGCCTAAAAAACAAGGGACCTTCAAAATGAGTGACGAGGAATACAATTTGGCAAGAATAAAATTATTTCTTTGCGTATTTTTGCAGTTTACTCTGCCGGGTATCCCATGTATATACTACGGAGACGAGGTGGGCGTACAGGGCTATAAGGACCCTTATAACCGCACCACATTTCCGAAAAAAAATCACGACAAAAAAATATTTAATCATCATAAGGCGCTTTGTGATTTCAGAAAAAAATATGAAAAGGATTTCAGCGAGCCTGTATGTGATTTTTTTGCAGATGAAAAAACAGTCTGCTTTGAACGCGGCAAGCTTATATTTGTCGCAACAAACAGCGAAAGCTGCGAGTTTGTTAAATTGTCAAACATAAATAAAAAGCTTTTCGGTGAGAAGGATATATTAAAAAACAGCTACGGTGTACTTATGCCTCCTTACTCATTCGGAATTTTTGAGAAGAAAGGAAACAAAAATGGCTAGGAAAAAGATTGAAGAAGTAAAAGAAACAACAGAAATAACTGAAAAAAAGGCAGTTAAGAAGGCTGCCGAAAAAAAACCTGCCGCGCAGAAGGCTGAAAAGGCTGTTAAGGAAACTAAACCGACAGCTAAAAAACCTGCGGCAAAAGCAGATAAATATGACCACGAGGAGCTTAAAAACAAGCTTATAGATAAGCTTGCAGGTATCAGAAATGTATCGTTGGAGGACGCAACCGACAGAGATATGTATTTTGCTTTGGGAAGCGTTGTAAAAGACCTTGTAGGTAAAAAATGGGTTAATGCAAAAAAACACTACAAGGACAACAATGTTAAACAGGTTTACTATTTCTCCCTTGAGTTTCTTATGGGTAAGGCTCTTAGAAAAAACATGTCGGGGCTTAACCTTTTTGACGATATGAAAAAGGTGCTTTCAGATATGGACTTTGATATTTTCAAGGTTATGCATATCGAGCCTGACGCAGGATTGGGAAACGGAGGTCTTGGAAGACTTGCGGCGTGCTTTTTGGATTCACTTGCTGCCTGCGGCTATGCCGGTCACGGTAACGGAATAAGATATAAGCACGGACTTTTCAAGCAGAAAATAATTGACGGTTATCAGGTTGAAGAAGCTGACAACTGGCTCAATATGGAAAATATATATGAAACAAGAAAATCTTCAGACTATGTTGAAGTTCCGTACTACGGCGAGGTTGAAGAACAATATGTTGACGGCAAGATGGTTTATATCCACAAAAACTACGACCCTGTTATTGCCGTTCCTTACGATACACCAATTTTAGGTTACAGAAACAACGCTGTAAATACCCTCCGTCTGTGGAGCGCAGAGCCGAAGGAAGGTGAATTTGACTTCCACAAGTTCTCAAGAGGCGAATATTCAAGCGCCGTTGAATACAGACAAAGCGTTCATGCTATTTCCGATGTGCTTTATCCTGACGATTCAAACTATCAGAATAAGCTGCTTCGTTTAAAACAGCAGTATTTCTTCGTTTGCGCAGGTATTCATTCAATTATAAGCTCACACCTCAAAAAAGGAAATTCAATAAATGAGCTTCATAAATATGTTTCAATACACATCAACGATACACACCCTGCCCTTTGCGTACCTGAGCTTATGAGAGTGCTTATAGACGAGCATAATTTAGGCTGGGACGAAGCGTGGTATATCACAACAAACACACTTTCATACACAAACCACACAATTATGCCTGAAGCGCTTGAAAAATGGCCGATAGATATGTACAAAAGTCTGCTTCCCCGTGTATTTATGATAACAGAAGAAATAAACAGACGCCTTTGCAACGAGCTTTATGAGCTTTATCCGGGTGATACGGGCAAGGTATCATATATGGCAATCATTCAGGGCTTTGTTGTAAATATGGCGAATATGTGTATTGCAGGAAGCCACAGCATAAACGGCGTTGCGGCTGTTCATTCGCAGATTTTAAAGGATGAGCTTTTCCACGATTACTATATAACAACACCTTATAAATTCAACAACAAGACAAACGGTATTACACACAGAAGATGGCTTGTTGATTCAAACGAAAAGCTTACAGCGCTTATTACAAAAAGCATCGGAAACAGCTTCATAAAAGAGCCGCTTAAATTAAATATGCTTTCTGAAAAAGGCTTCTGCGAAAATGAGGACTTCTTAAAAAACCTTGATAAAATAAAATACGAAAACAAAAAGGCTCTTGCTGCATTTATCAAAAACAAGCAGAATGTTGACATTGACCCTGACAGCATTTTTGATATTCAGGTAAAGAGAATCCACGCATACAAAAGACAGCTTTTAAAAGCGTTTCAGATTATGGATTTATATTTTGCAATCAAAGATAACCCGAACGGAGATTATCAGAAGGTAACATTTATGTTCGGCGGTAAGGCAGCTCCCGGCTATGCATACGCTAAGCTTGTTATAAAATATATCAACAGCGTCGCTGCTTTAGTAAACAACGACCCTGACACAAAAGACATCATAAAGGTGCTTTTCTTAGAAAACTACAATGTTTCATTTGCACAGCATATATTCCCTGCTGCTGATATTTCAGAGCAGATTTCAACAGCTTCAAAGGAAGCTTCGGGAACAAGCAATATGAAATTTATGATGAACGGCGCTGTTACAGTTGGAACAATGGACGGTGCAAATATCGAAATCGCAGAGGCAGTAGGTCCTGACAATATTTTCGCCTTCGGTCTTTCTGTTGCTGAAGTTTTGGGACACTACCGTGACAACGATTATGTAAGCCTTAATGTTTACAATTCAAACTACAAATTAAAGCGCATACTTGATACGCTTAAAGGAAAATTCTATCCTGACGCACACGAAAATGAATTTATGCCTATTTTCGATTCGTTGATAAGTCAGAACGACGAATATTTCTTACTTGAGGATTTCAATTCATATGTTGAAACAATGAACAAGGCTATGATGACCTACAAGCACGACAAAATGAAGTGGCTTAAGATGTCAGCTTACAACATTGCGCGTTCGGGAAGATTTTCATCTGACGAAACAATCAGAGCGTATGCAAAGGAAATCTGGAACCTCAAGGAAAATAAAATTAAGTAATCTTAAAATTATTTTGCAAACCGCATACAGATTTTGCGGTTTGCCATACATATAGGAGTTTTTTATTATGGTAAAATTCAATAATGAGTGGGATATACTCTTAAAAGGCGAATTTGATAAGCCTTATTACCTCAAATTGCGTTCGTTTCTTATCGAGCAATATACAAATCACATAGTTTACCCTGATATGTACGACATCTTTAACGCGCTCAAATACACCTCATATTCAGATGTAAAGGTTGTTATAATCGGACAAGACCCCTACCACGAGGTCGGTCAGGCACACGGACTTTCCTTCTCGGTTAAAAGAGGGATTGATATACCGCCGTCGCTTATGAATATCTACAAAGAGCTTCACGATGATATCGGCTTTACAATACCGAAGCACGGTTTTCTGGAAAGCTGGGCGCAAAACGGAGTAATGCTTCTTAACAATGTGCTTACTGTCAGAAAAAGCGAAGCAAATTCACACAGAGGCTGCGGATGGGAAATTTTCACCGATGAGGTTATAAAAATTTTGAACAACCATAATAAACCTATTGTCTTTATGCTTTGGGGCAGTAATGCACAGGAAAAAGGCAAGCTTATAACAAATCCCAAGCACCTCGTTTTGAAATCTGTTCATCCGAGTCCCCTTTCTGCATACAGAGGCTTTTTCGGATGTAAGCATTTTTCGCAGGCAAACAGATTTTTAAAGCAGACAGGTCAAGAGCCTGTTGACTGGGCATTGCCTGAATAATTATTACATAAGCTGCTTAAGCTTTAACATATCAGTTATATTTTCAAAATCAATCTCAGGGCCTTTAAAATTATTTAAAGGTCCTTTCTTTATGCTTTCTTTTTGTAAAGAAGGCGAAGGTTTATCCTTTCGTTTCCGTTCCTCTACTGCGTTTTTAACCCATCTGTTTATGGTAACATAACAATTTTTGGTGTGATAGCTTTTTTCTTCGATGTACTCATCTAAAAAATCAATAAGCTCGCTGTAATTTTCAAAATCCTTTTTTAATTTTTCATATTCTTTATCCGTCAAAAAAACATTACCGTATTTAGAGGCGTACTCTAAAGGACAGTTGTTAAGCGTAAAGCGGTGTAACTATTAAGGTTGCACCGCTTTTGCCGTGTTTACGCACTTTTTAGCGGATTTGCCTTTATTTCTTCTATGAGTTCCAACAGTTCTTTTTCGTCAGGTAAACTTATCAAACCAACCGCCGTAAAGTGAATATCAATAGGAACTCTTTTAACTCCGTCAACCATTATACTATTATGTACCTCAATTCTTTTTATCAAAGTATTTACAATAGCAGGTGTCAGTTCTTTTAAATCAGTACACTCACGGATTGTTTCAAGGAATCTTTTCATATCTACTTTTTCTGTTTCGGCAGTAACTATGGATTGCTCAATTCCTATTAAGGCTTCTCGCAGTTCCTTTTGTTCTGCTTCAAAGTTAGCTGACATTATGGCAAAGCGTTCATCAGATATTTTGCCAATAACATTATCTGTGTAAATCCTCTCAATCAGTTTATCAAGCTCTGCAATTCGTTTTTGTGATTGTTCAGCTTTTAGTTTCATAGCACGGATGTTTTTCTCTCTGCCTTCAGCATTTTTCTTTGCAAACAGATAAACAAATACGGGTTCAAAGCCTTGCACAAATTC
>CAZHZL010000021.1:0-34635 GCA_964537245.1 uncultured Oscillospiraceae bacterium | reverse complement strand
GTTTAGTTAACAAAATATCTGTTTTGTTGACGTAAACGGACAAAATTTGTATAAAAAAATTAAAATAAAAAACGCCTCAAAAGAGGCATAGAAAGGAAGAAAAACCTATGAAAAAGCTTATTGCTTTGATAGCTGCGTTAGGCGTTGTTACATCAATGTCACTCACATCATTAGCGGCAGTAACTGTAACAGCAGGAACAGACGACGCTATCACAATTAATGCTACCGAAACAGAAACAGAAGGTGTTTACACATTAGACGAAAACACAACATTCACAACAGATACCTCTGCAACTGAAGGTAACTCACAAACAACTATACTTGCAGTTTCAGGTTATGACGGAACAGCAGCAAGTATAACAACAAACTCAATTCAGTACATCAATCAGGGTACTGCTACAAACTATGAATTTGCATTGAAAGATGCATTAACAAGCGGAACCGTTACTGTTCTTATGGGCGGTGACACAATGAACGCTCCTGCTACTGTTGCAACTCTTACTATTGCAACTGTTGAAGAAGGCGGCGAAGACGCAGAAACAATCACAGTTTCTTATGGTGATGTAAATGGTGACGGTGAAGTTGGTGCTTCCGATGCTTCATTAATTCTTCAAAAAGGTGTTAATCTTATTGCAGGATTCACAGATCAGGAAGGAAGAGCGATGCCTGAAACAGTAGGTGATGTAAATGGTGACAGTGAAGTTGGTGCTTCCGATGCTTCATTAATTCTTCAAAAAGGTGTTAATCTTATTGCAGGATTCACAGATCAGGAAGGAAACGCATTGACAACATATACATACACTTATGTTACTCCTATTGAATAATTTGAATTTTTATGAAAGAGGTAATTAGAATGAAAAAATTAAATAGAATTTTATCTTCTGTTTTAGTTGTTTCTTTGCTTATTTCTTGTTTTGCAATGAATGTATTTGCTGCTTCAAAAGCACACACAGTAACAATTAAACCAGAAAAAACAGAAGGATTAAAGGCGGGAGATACTCTTGTTATTGAACTTATAATGGACAATACTGAAAAGTTAGTTAGTTGTATGTACAAATTAACATATGATACTACAGCATTTTCTGCTGATACTACTAAAGTAAGCAGGCTTGAAAACTGTATTGATAAAACATGGTTAGATGGCATGAAAGATACAGATGGCGACTGGGGATACTACTTAGGAAATCCAACATATAATGTTGCTACAGCTGGTGAAATGCAGTTTGCATGGGCTGGTTCACAAGGCGTTGAAGCTGACTATGCAATTGATAACAGAGTTATCGGAAAATTTAATCTTATAGTAAAAGATGGTGTTGCTGATGGAACTTACACATTCTCATTAACAGGTAATACTATGGATAGTGGTGAGAACGCAAAAGCTGATATGGTAACAGTTCCTGTTACTGTAACAGTTGGTGAAGGCGGCTCAACAACAGTAGCAGAAGAAGAATTCACTGTAGTAGACACAGCACCAACAGAAGCTGAATATACATTTGATGGCGATAAAAAGGTTACTCTTGAAGATGGCGCTACACAGCTCGCAGTATTCGGAAAGAATGCTTCAAAAGGCTTAGCAGCTTATGACTACGGTATTATCGTAGGCGGAGTTGAGTTCCCTGGTATTGCAGATGTACCTGAAAACAGCTACTGGTGCATTAAGCTTGTTGCTCCTAAAGGCGTTGACGCTGACGGAAACACTTTTGAAGGTGCTTACAAGGTTAAATCATTCATAAAGACTGCTGAAGGCACAATCTATGGCACAGAAGTAACTGCAAATGTACAGTAATTAAACAATTTTTAAGGAGGAATTTTATTATGAAAAAATATACAAGACCAACAGTTGAAATTGTTGAATTACACTCAATGCAGAATATGGCTGATGTAAATCCTATGGCTGTAACAGCTACAGTTGATAGCAAAGGCTATGTTACAACAGTATACAACTTAGCTCTTATGGGTGGTACATCTATCCCTGCAAAAGCTAACTAATTCAATTTCAATTGAATAAAATGTAAAAAAAGTCACCTTATCGTTTCGATAGGGTGACTTTTTTTGCAAATCAAACTCATATGGATTAATATTTCTTTTTTATCCTCTTAATTTTTCAATCATTTGTTTTCTGTCGGGAGCTTTGAACACGCTGCTTCCTGCAACTACCATATTATTTCCGCATTGTTCCAGCTTACGCACATTACTTTCGGAAACACCGCCGTCAACGCTGAGAAGTATGTCCTTGTCTTTTATCATTTCTTTTATTGCAGATATTCTGTTATATGAATTTTCGATAAATGACTGACCGCCAAAGCCGGGATATACAGACATAACCGTAATAATCGATATATCATCAATATACGGACGAAGCTCTTCTACATCTGTATCGGGGCTGATTGCAAGCCCCGGCTTTTTGCCGCATTTTTTCACAAGCTCAATACATTCTGAAATATCATCTTCACATTCCACATGGAAAGAAATATAATCAGAGCCGCTTTTTGCAAAGCTTTCGATATATTTAAGCGGATGTGAAATCATTAAGTGAACATCAAAGAGAATATCCGTTGTTTTTCTTATAGCTTCAACAACACAATACCCAAATGTTATATTAGGCACAAAATGTCCGTCCATAACATCAATATGTATAAAATCCGCATTATTTATACTTTCTATTTCTCTGTCTAATTTTGAAAAATCAGCAGATAAGATTGATGGAGATACTTTTACCATTTTTTCTTTTTCCTTTCAAATTTACTTCTGCCAGTCTTTTATATTTTTTATTTTTTCGAATATAGCAGTATAGCTGTCATATCTGCTTTGAGCGATTTTGCCTTTTTTTAATGCTTCGCAAACACCGCAGCCATTTTCTTTTATATGATTGCATGATGAAAATCTACATGGCATAAATTCCTCAAATTCCACAAAACAATCTGATAAATTTTCGATTTTAAAATTGATTTCCAACGAAGAAAAGCCGGGAGTATCTGCTATATAAGTGTTTTCGTCAACTAAAAATAGCTCGGAATGTCTTGTAGTGTGTCTGCCTCTCGTTATTTTTGAAACCTCGCCTGTCAGGCGTGCTTCATCGCCGAAAATCCCATTTATGAGCGTAGACTTCCCTACTCCTGAAAAACCGCCGAGAACATTTATTCCATTCCTCATTACGCTTTTCAGCTCTTCTAAAGAAGCTTCATCGTCCTTTGTCGTATATATAACGCGGTAGCCGATATTTTCATAAACTTCGCCATATTTTTTTCCGTCGGTCAAATCGTTTTTATTAATAACAATAATCGGAGTTATTCCGTAGTATTCGCTGAGGGAACACATCTTATCAACAAAGAAAAAATCAAAGTCGGGAGATTTTGCTGCCGCAACGATTATCATATTATCTACATTTGATATAACAGGGCGAAGCAAGCAGTTTTTTCGTTCTTTTATTTCGTCAAGACTACCCTTTTTATTGTCTTCATCGACGATACTTATAACAACACGATCTCCGACAACGGGAGTAATACCTTTTTTCCTGAATACTCCCCTCGCCTTACACTCATAAAGACCGTTTTCGGTATCAATATAATAAAAACCGCCTATCCCCTTTAAAATTATACCGTCAAGATTTTGTTTCATAATTTAATACCTTAATTAAAGCTAACAGTTTTTGAATATATTACAGAGTCATTTGCACGGATTTCAATGAGTGAGCTTCCGCTTCCCATAACGGTAACAGTTGCATTTTTAGCGTCCGCCGCATAATTTGTTGTAGAAATAAGAACACCGTCTTTATAAACTGTTACAACATTCTGAGAATTTGTCTGCGGAAGCTGAACAGTGATATCCTTTGAAGATTCGCTCTCCACTCCGCTGTTTTCATTTCCGTTTGAAGAATGATTTGGATTTTCAGTTCCTACATCTGTTTCATCTTCCTGCGCACCGTCAAATACACCTACAAAAAGCGTGATTGCACTTTCCTTAGCAACCTCCGTTCCAATCGCCAGACTCTGAGAAAGAATTTTACCTGCTTTTGATTCTGTTGTGGATTCCTCCTCAAGCTTAACATCAAGACCGAGCTTTTCAGCCTCTTTAACGGCTTCCTCTTCGGGCATTCCGACAAATTTAGGAACAACAACCATATCCGACTTATCCTTCTTGCTCACAAAAATAGTAACCTTGCCGCCCTGAGTAATTTTTTCGCCTGATTCGGGTGACTGTCTTATAACATAGCCTTCGGTAACATCTTCGGAAACTTCTTCTTTGATTACACAATCAAATTTAAGCTCTTCAAGCTTCTTTTCAGCTTGTCTGTATTCCTGACCGATAACAGAAGGAACTCTAACCTTAAGACTGCTGTCGGACTCCTCCTCGCTCGAATGGCTGTCATCAAGGTCATTTACAATAAACTTTACTGTCGTACCTTTTAATTTTATAGTCATTTCCCCTGCCGGAGTCTGATTTAAAATAGCGTCATCGGGATAAGAAATATCCTTTTCATATCCGTCAATCACATATTTTACATCGTTTTCAATAAGGATTTCTTCAACCTCGGCAATATTTTTTCCTGTAAAATCAGCAAGGTAATATTCTTTGCCTTTGAATATTTCCATAAAGGCAGCGTCTTTAAAGAAAACATTTATAAAAACAGCGGCCATTATAAGAATAAGAACTACTGATACGGCAACTGCAGCTATTACTGCATTTTTTTCTGATTTCGTCTTAGGTTTTTTTGAATTTTTATTTGTCATTTCTTTCACCTGACTTTTATCACTTGTTTCTGCGATATTTGCAGTGATTTTCTCTTTTTCCAGTACCTTTGTTGTATGTCCTGTTATTTCAGCAACTTTAAGATCGCTTATGCGTGTTTTAAATATTTCATCTTCTTTTTTCTCTGCATATTCATGAGCACCTTTTTTTGTATCATCACTGACATGCATAGGATTCTGCGCTAATTCATCAACATTTTTATTTGTCGTAAAAGCATTGTTTTTTTCACGCTTTTTAAAATCAATAAGGTCCTGTGCCATTTCTTTGGCATTCTGATATCTTAAATTTATATCACGCGACATAGATTTTTTTACAATCTGTGATAGCTCAAGCGGTACTGCAATATTTATATCCTTGATAGGCACAGGCTCTGAATTAAGATGCATAATAGCGACAGAAACAGGATTCTCACCCTCAAAAGGCAGTTTTCCTGTGAGCATCTCATACATAACCACACCCAAAGAATACAAATCGCTTCTGGCATCTATCATAATGCCCTTCGCCTGTTCGGGTGATATGTAATGCACGGAGCCTACAACGCTCTCGTCAATTTTCTTTGTTTCACTGCTGTTCAGCGCCTTTGCAATACCGAAATCCGTCACTTTGAGAACGCCGTCATTTGTAACAAGAATATTATGCGGTTTAATATCTCTGTGAACAATTCCGTTTTTATGAGCGCAGTCAAGCGCATTTAAAATCTGAAGTCCGCAGTTAACGGCAACATTCCACTCAAGCAAGCCATTTTTCTGAATAATTTCCTTTAAAGTAATGCCTTCAACATATTCCATAACTATATATTTAAGGTCATTTTCTTCTCCGACATCATAAACGGAAACAATATTTACATTTGAAAGAGATGCCGCAGACTGTGACTCTATATAGAATTTGCTGACAAAATCAGTATCGTGATTAAATTCCTCTTTTAAAATCTTAATAGCAACAAATCGGTTTAACAAACGGCATTTCGCTTTATATACATATGCCATACCGCCTGAGCCTATAAGCTCAAGTATCTCATATCTGTTACCAAGAATTTTTCCTATCATAAAATTTATACTCCTTTAACAAGTAATCCGTAAATAAGGCTATCTTTTAACAACAGCAGTTATATTATCTGCTCCGCCGTTTTTGTTTGCTTCCGAAATAAGCTCTTCCAGAACAGTCTCATTATCAGCGTCCGAATTTATTATTGCCGCAATTTTTTCATCATCAACCATATTGGTAAGTCCGTCTGTACAAAGAAGAAGCTTATCCGAATTTTTCAAGCTAAGCTCAAAAATATCAGGAAAAACTCCGTTTGCTATACCGACTGCCTTAAGAATTTCATTCTTTTTCGGATGATTCTTAGCTTCGTCAGCAGTTATAAGTCCGTTTTTCAAAAGCTCGTTGACATATGAGTGGTCCTCTGTTATCTGAACTATTTTGTCTGACGCTACAACATAAGCCCTTGAATCTCCAAGATTACCTATGTATACCTTTTTCCCTTTTCCGACAGCCATTACAACTGTTGCTCCCATTCCTGCTCGCTCCTTATGCGAACAAGACTGCAAATAAACAATCTCGTTAGCATACGATATCGCGTTTCGTATCATTTTTGAAGGATTTTCAAACATATCATGCTTCTGGGCATAATCCTTTATTGCTGAAACCACAAGGAAGCTTGCGATAGAGCCTGCATTGTGTCCGCCCATACCGTCGGAGGCAACCATTATATATCTGTCGCCCTGTTCCCAACAGTAAAATCCATCTTCATTTACTTTTCTTCTGACACCAACATTGGTTTTTCCCAAAACCATCATCATCACCTCAAATTCAAAAAAGTGTCATTTTTTTACTGTGCCTGCTGATTTTTTTGTCTTAGCTGACCGCAGGCAGCATCTATATCCTGACCGAGAGTTCTCCTCACAGTCGCGTTTATTCCGTTTTTAGTTAAAATATCCACAAAATTTTTTATTCTCTGCACATCAGACGGAGACATCTTTTTTCGCGCCGGATTTACAGGAATAAGATTCACATGGCAAAGCATTCCTTTAAGCCTGCCGCTCAATTCCCGGGCACAAACGGAAGTATCATTTACCCCGTTTATAAGCGTATATTCAAATGAAACACGCCTTGTCGTTGTGTTTATATATCTCTTTACACAATCAATAAGCTCGTCATAAGGATATTTTTTTGCAACGGGCATAATAGACTGCCTTATTTCGTCATTCGGGGCATGAAGGGATACAGAAAGTGTAAGCGGAATTTTTTCTTCTGCAAGTCTTTCTATTTTATCCACAATTCCGCATGTTGAAAGCGAAATATGTCGGTAGCCTATATTAAGCCCATTTTCATTATTTACATTTTTCAAAAATTTCAGTACTTCGTCGTAATTATCAAGAGGCTCGCCTATTCCCATAAGAACAATATTCGAAATACGCACATTTTCGTTTTTTGCCGTAAAAATAACCTGGTCAAGTATTTCGCCGGCAGTAAGGTCTCTCACCTTTCCGCCGATAGTGGAAGCGCAGAATTTACAGCCCATATTACAACCAACCTGCGTAGAAATGCAGATGCTCATACCGTGCTTATATGACATTAAAACGGTTTCAAGAGTATTGCCGTCAACAAGCTCATACAAGAATTTTACTGTTGAATCCTTTGATTTTGCACGCTTCAGCACCTTTAAATCAGATATAAAAAAATCTTCCTCAAGCTCTGACGCCATTTTCTTTGAAATATCAGTCATTTCCGCAAACGATGTCACTCCCAAAGAAAGCCACTTAAAAACCTGTTTTGCTCTGAACTTCTGATTATATTTTTGGCAAAAATACTCATTTAATTCCGAAAATGTAAGATCTTTAATATTTTTTCTTGTTTTAATATTTTCCATACAAAAAAAGCTATACCTCTTTTTCTTTTTTATAAAACGCTGATTATCTTTTTAGGACATTTTTCAGCACAAATTCCACAGCCTGTACATTTGTCAGGATCAATTTCAGCTAAAAAGTTTTTAACGGAAATTGCCTCTGAAGGACAGTTTTTCATACAGATACCGCAACCGATACATCCAACGCTGCATTCATTTTTAACAACTGCGCCTTTTTCTTTGTTCATGCAGTCAACCATATATTTATTCTTATCAGAAACATATGTTATAATACCTTTCGGACAAGCCTTGATACAAGCGCCGCAGCCTCCGCATTTTTCAGCGTCAATTTTTGCAATACCGTTTTCTATTGTTATAGCGCCGCGGGAACAAGCTTTGACGCAGCTTCCCAAGCCGAGACATCCATACTGACACGCTTTCTTGCCATTTAATATTTTTGAAGCCGCAAAGCAATCCTCAATTCCATTATACTCATATTTTTCTTTTGCCACTTCAGAACATCCTGCGCATTTTACATACGCAACCTTTTTCACAAATTCTCCTGCCTGAACTCCCATGATTTCAGCTATTAAATCAGCAGTTGAAGCACCGCCTACCGTACAGCCCGTACATTCTGCTTTTCCTGCTACAACAGATTCTGCAAATTGTGAACAGCCTGCATAACCGCAACCGCCGCAGTTAGCTCCGGGAAGCACATTCATAATGCGCTCAACGCGTTCATCTTTTTCAACCTTGAAAATTCTTGACGCTATTCCAAGCAGACAGCCAAACACAAGGCCGAGTATACTTACAATTATTGTTGCACTCAATATATTTTCCATACAGTCATCCTCCTATAACGATAAGCCCGAAAATCCGAGGAATGCCATAGCAACAAGACCGGCACTTATAAGTGCGATTGGAGTCCCCTTCATAAATTCAGGTATATTTGAAGTCTCCAGTCTTTCTCTCACACCTGCAAAAAGCCATATTGCAAGAGTAAAACCAAGCGCTGCCGCAACACCGTTTACAACACTTTCAACAAAATTATAGCTCTGCTGAACATTAAGGATAGTTACAGCCAAAACTGCGCAGTTTGTCGTTATAAGCGGCAAATAGATACCAAGCGCTGAATAAAGAGGCGGACTCAGCTTCATAATTGCCATTTCAACAAGCTGAACAAGACAGGCAATTACGAGAATAAAAGCTATCGTCTGCAAATATTCGATATTATATTTCACTAAAAGAAGCTGTATAAAATATGTAATCGCGCTTGCAATTCCCATAACAAAGGTAACAGCCATTCCCATAGACAAAGCAGTATTGGTCTTTTTTGAAACACCGAGGAAAGGACAAATACCGTAGAATTTCACTAAAACATAGTTATCAACAAGAATTGTCATAACAATCATAGAAAATATTTTAGCCATTTTTCTGTCCTCCTTTGTTTCTCAAAGAATTAACCACAGCCATAACAAGCCCGTAGGCTATAAATCCTCCGGGTGCCATTATAAACATAGTTGCAGGATTTTCCGACAAAACAGGAATAGGAAGCCCTAAGAAAGTTCCTGCTCCCAATATTTCTCTTATAGAAGCTATAAGCATAAGAGCCAATGTAAATCCAATTCCCATGCAAAGACCGTCAACAGCCGATGCCAAAGGCTTATTTTTTGAAGCAAAGCTTTCAGCTCTTGCAAGGAGTATACAGTTTACAACAATAAGCGGAATAAATACTCCGAGAGCACTTGAAATAGACGGAAAATATGCTTTTAAAATCATCTCAACCGCTGTTGTAAAGCCTGCAATAATAACTATGTATGACGCTATTCTTATTTTTTCGGGTATAAATTTACGCAGAAGTGAAATAAGAATATTTGAGCATATAAGAACTGCTGTTGCACTAAGCCCCATACCAACGCCGTTTATAACCGAGGTCGATGTACCAAGTGTCGGACAAGTTCCCAGAACAAGAACGAGAACAGGATTCTCTTCTATTATTTTTCTAAGAAAGTTTTTCATTATTTAAGCGCCTCCTTTATCATATCTGATGCAAGATTAACGCCATAGTTTACAGCCTTTGAAGTAACGGTTGCACCCGTCATAGCCTGAAGCTCATCGTCAGAAAAAGCTTCTTTTCCCAAAAACTGACCGTTGAAGGCTGAATCTGTTTTTGCGTTCATACCAAGTCCCGGGGTTTCTGCCATAGAGATATATTCTATTCCAAGCACTTTATATTCGCTGTCAAAGCCTATCATAAGCTCAATATTTCCCCCATAGCCCTTAGGTGACACAACATTAACACAATACCCTACTGTTTCACCGTCTTTTAATGCAGCGTAAACTGTTTCTTCATCATTTACAGCTTTAAATTCCTCACTGTTTGTTATAATACGAGCCATAGCGTCGTCTTTCTGTTTTTTTGTCTGAGCTGCGATTGTATCCTTTGTGATATAATTAAGAGAAGAAAGTCCTAATGCAACAAATAAGCATATTACAAAAAGTTTAAGAGACAATACAACTGTGCTGTCATTGTTCAGTTTCATTTTGAATCTCCTCCTTTTTTAACCTTCACAAAGCCGTATTTTTTAGGAATAAACAGCTTATCAATCTGCGGTGCCAGGATATTTACAAGAAGGATTGAGTAACAAACACCTTCGGGATAACCGCCCTTTAATCTTATAAATGTTGTTATAAGAGCTGCGAGTAAACCGTAAACTATATTGCCCATATCGGTTGTAGGAGATGTAACATAATCTGTCAGCATAAAAATTGCTCCAAGCATAACTCCACCTGTTAAAATGCTTGTCAGAAAATCTCCTGTGAAATAACCGTTGTATCCGAATATAACTCCGAAAGCACCTACTCCTATTATGTAAGAAATTGTTGCAAACGGACGGATAACTCTTTTTATAAGAAGATATGCAAAGCCGATTAAAAGTGCAAGCGCGCATACCTCTCCGATACATCCGCCGATATTTCCTAAAAATAAATCCTTATAAGAAGCGGTCATTTCTCCGCCTGATTTCAAAAGATTAAGCGGTGTTGCACCTGTTACGGCGTCAACGCCTTTATAATAAAACGGTTTATTCCAGGTTGTCATTGCCTGCGAAAAAGAAGCAAGCAGAAATGCACGGCCGATAAGAGCAGGATTCATAAAGTTGTTTCCCAAACCGCCAAAAAGCTGTTTTGCTATTATAATAGCGAAAATACTTCCTAATGCAGGGAGATAAAGCGGAACTCCCACAGGAAGCGTAAGTGATAGAAGAAGTCCTGTCACAGCAGCGCTTCCGTCTGTAATTGTAGATTTCTTTTTCATACACAAGCACCATATATGCTCGCTTAACACTGCACTCAATACTGAAATAATCATTATCACAAGTGCTCTTACACCAAAAATAACAGCACCTGCAATAACAGCCGGAATAAGTGCAATAATAACATCACCCATAATGTTAGAAGTATTTACATCACTTCTGACATGAGGAGACGATGATACAATATATTTTTCTTCCATTGTTTTATTTCCTTTCAAAAAAATGCTGTTATCTCGGAAGCTTTGCCTTTGCCACACGGATACTCTGAACAAGATGTCTTCTCTGCGGACAAATAAAGCTGCAGCACCCACATTCCATACAATCCTTAAGACCGTATTTCAAAGAAGCTTCCGTTTCGCCTATACGCGCCATTTCTGTAATCATAAACGGCATGAGTCTCATCGGACAGTGGCTTACGCATTTACCGCATTTTATGCAATCCTTCTCTGCGTATTCCTTATCCTCCTCTTCAGTAAAAAAGAGGATACCCGAGGTTCCTTTTGTAACGGGAACATCGAGTGTATACTGAGAAAATCCCATCATTGGACCACCCGAAATGATTTTCGAAACATTTTCCTTCATTCCGCCTGCAAACTGGCAGACATCCCGATATGATGTACCTATTTTCACAAGCACATTCATCGGATTTTCTATACCTCTTCCGCTTACGGTAACAATTCTTTCGATAAGTGGCATGCCTGTTTTAAAATGCTCGCATACCTGTGCAACAGTTGCAACATTTTGAACTATAACACCGCTGTCAACAGGAAGCGCTCCTGATTTTACTTCTCTTTTCAAAACAGCGTCGATAAGCTGTTTTTCGCTTCCCTGCGGATATTTTGTTTTTACGGTAACAACCTTTATGCCGTCATCATTTTCACATAGCTTATGTAAAATTTCATATGCGTCAGTCTTGTTATCTTCCATTGCTATGATTGCGTTTTTCACTTCGGTAGCTTTCATAACAATCTTCAGACCTTCAATAATATCAGCTGATTTTTCAAGCATAAGTCTGTGGTCAGATGTTAAATAAGGCTCACATTCTGCCGCATTTACTAATATGGTATCAGCTTTTTTCCCTTCGGGAACATTGAGCTTTACACAGGTAGGAAAGGTCGCGCCTCCCATACCTACAATACCGCCGTTTCTTATTTCCGCTATTATCTCCTTTGGAGACAATTCATTATAATCAATCGGCTTTATATTCGGGTCAACAGTATAATTCTTATCATTTTCTATAACAACCGCCATACACTCGCTCAT
This sequence comes from uncultured Oscillospiraceae bacterium, assembly GCA_964537245.1. GTDB lineage: Bacteria > Bacillota > Clostridia > UMGS1840 > UMGS1840 > UMGS1840. The sequence continues at coordinate 22,461 of CAZHZL010000021.1, read as the reverse complement.
TGTAGCATGCGGTCTTTTTTCAACAGTCTTAACAACTCCCGATACCGAAGAATGTATCGGTGTTGAAACAAAAGCCTCCGAATCAGCAATTTTCTGTCCTACAAAAACAGACTCTCCAGCTTTTACAAGGCTTTCACAAGGTGCACCAATATGCTGCGATAAAGGAATAACAACGATATCGGGCGCACCCATCAGAACAGTTTCTTTTTTATTTGTAAGAGACTTATTTCCGTCGGGATGAATACCGCCTCTGAATGTAAGTTTCATATATCTATACCTCTTTTCTGTCTAAAGCTATTCTACTATCTCAGTACTTCCTTCCTCAAACTGAGAAAACACTTCTTCCGCTTCCGAAGAAGCTTCTGAAGATGAAGCCTGTCCTTCCTCACCGTCAACAGACGGTGGTACAACTTCCTCTTTTACAGGCTTCTCCTGTATATCCGGGACGACCGTTTCAGACGGTTGTTCAACAGGCGGAGGCGTAACCTCAGGAGGAACAGTTTCTCCCTCCGAAGCATTTTCAGGTACTTGCGGAATTTTCGGCAAATCTGCCTTAACAGCTTCATTATCAGGGTCAATACCATCATTATATCTTACAACCTTGTTAAGCGGAATATATGTTGAAATACCGAGATTTTCAGTTGAAATTGTCGAGCCGTCCGGCGCTTTTATATACTTGTAAACCTGTGCTTTTGCACCGTCGTAGCCGCTGTGTTCAACCTTTGTTGCCCCTAAAGGAAGCGAAGAATCATAAACCTTTCTTTCACCTCTTGGAGTATATCCTAAAGTTCTTGAATCAAGAACTACGGTATTGTTATTCTCCTTAGTACCGTAAATACGGACCGTCATAACACCACCTGAAGCGGTAGCCTTAATTTTAACAGGATTTTTCTTATCGTTTTTAAATTTGAAATCTATTGTTCCATATGAAACAGTCGCGTCAAGCCCTGCCGGCATATATGCTACAACATAACTGTGATTAGTCCTTGTAACAATATCCATATCGGCATATAAAACAGCAGCATATAATGTAGAAGAAACCTGACATATTCCGCCGCCTACTCCTTCTTCAACGCCGTTACCGCTATACACAGTAGCGTCTTTAAATCCATTTGCATACGATCTTTTTCCGACAACTCCGTTGAACGAAAAAACATCGCCTGTATTCATTATATAGCCATTGATTTTTGACGCGGCAAGCTTAACATTAACAGATCTCCCCCACTGTCCTTCCGAATAGTAGGTTGTATATTTTCCAAGCAAATCTGGAAAACCCTCATCACCAAGATCATCGGTATAAACTTTAGGATTTTCCTTTTTATAAGAAACGCTGAATTCAGTTTTCTTTTCATTCAAAGCACTTTCCAATGCTTCATAGTCTATCTTTCTGCCCACGATATGAGACTGATATTTCACTTCGCCGTTTTCTTTAGACATTGACGCATTTTGCATTTCAACATCAAAATCGTCTCGCAATTCATCGGCTGTCGGCCAGATAAACTTTCCGAAATTTGCTTTGATTTCAGCATTTTTTTCGTTTTTTTCACACACTTCAACTATTTTATCATATAAATTATCATAATCCACAGGGATATTTTCGGTAAGAATAACAAAATCCGCTGTACTGTCATTTATATCAACCGTATAGCTTGAAATATTCATTCCTTTTTCCGAAAGCTGAGCTTCAATCACATCGCGAAGAAGCTTCTTATCAGAAGAATAAACCGGCGTAATTTCTGCACCTTTTCTCAATTTCATCGTTTCACCGAGATTTTTCTTTCCGGAAGACATTATTTTTTCTACTGTTTTATCAATATCCATTTTTACTCCCGCGTCCGAAGCGTCAATTGTTATAATTTCACCTTTAACATTAATCTTCACAGGATTTTCTTTTTCAGACTCAGCCTTAACAAGCGCTGTGATTTCGTTTTTTTCCATAGCGCCTGCATTTTCACCTAAAAATTTTATATTCTTTACGCTTCTTTTTGAAAAATAAGCGTCGTTTACAGGTGCGGCAAAAACGGCAGCCGCACCGATAAGAACTATTAAAACAGCAGCAACAATAACGAGGATTTTTTTCTTATCCATCAATTTTATCCTTTCGGTAAAAAATTTTAAAGAGTTTCAAGCAGTGCTTCAACTGCCTGTTTTTTCACTGTGGTGTTATTAAAAAACGGCTTTTCAAGAGCTTTTTCAAGCATTTGTTTAGCTGTTTCTTTATCATTTTTTTCAATAAGTACAGTTGCATAATTATAGTAAATTTCAGGAAAATTGCGTTCACTCTCCAACGCAGTTTTATAAATTTCAAGCGCGTCATCAAATCTTTTTTCTCTTATTAAATAAAGACCGTAGTTATCACAGATTACCGCGTCGTCTTTATTATAGTCGTATGCTTCTTCGTTGGCGCTTTTTATAAATTCGTCTTTTCCTGTAAGAAGTGCAAGATATCCGTATGTCTGATAAAATCTTGTACATTTAAAATTTTCATGAACTCTTTCCATAAGCTCAACTGCATCGTCTATTTTCCTTTTAATTATATAATAAATAGCCATAACGCATCTTGCTTCATTTTTGATATTTTCTTTAACTTTAGAGTCCATAAGAATCATATTAAGCTTTTTAGGTACCTTATCGATATCTCCGAATTTAAGTTCAGCAAAAGCCGCACGAACTCTGTGCATTGGAGGAATTCCTATATCAACGGCTTTATCAAGCTGCTTAAGACCATCGTCATAGTTTCCGCTGTTAATAAGCTTTGCAGCTTTGTTAAAAGCCATTGTTCCTCTTGATGTTATTAATTTATATATACAGTATATTACTGCAACGGTAAGAAATAACTTTGCCAAAACTTTTTACCTTCTCTCTTTTAATATTCTGCATTGCCGACAGTTCTCGGGAACGGAAGTACATCACGGATATTTGACATACCTGTGAGATACATTATTGCTCTTTCAAAGCCTAAACCATAGCCTGCATGCTTGTTTGTGCCGTAGCGGCGAGTGTCAAGATAGAATGAATAATCCTCCTCAGAAAGTCCGAGCTCTTTCATACGGGCTGTAAGAACATCAAGTCTTTCTTCTCTCTGTGAACCGCCTATGATCTCGCCTACGCCCGGAACAAGACAGTCCATAGCGGCAACTGTTTTTCCGTCGTCGTTAAGGCGCATATAGAAAGCTTTTATTTCCTTCGGATAATCGGTTACAAAAATCGGCTTTTTAAATACTTCTTCAGTAAGATATCTCTCATGCTCTGTCTGAAGGTCGATTCCCCATTTTACAGGATAATCAAATTTCTTGCCGCATTTCTCCAAAATTTCTACAGCTTCTGTATAAGTTACTCTGCCGAAATCTGAATTTACAATTGAATGAAGTCTGTCAAGAAGTGTTTTATCAACAAAGCTGTTGAAAAATTCCATTTCTTCCGGAGCGTTTTCAAGAACATAGTTAATAATATATTTGAGCATATCTTCAGCAAGCGCCATGTTGTCGTTAAGGTCTGCAAAAGCAACCTCAGGCTCAATCATCCAGAATTCAGCCGCATGACGAGCAGTATTTGAATTTTCCGCACGGAATGTAGGACCGAAGGTATAAACCTTTTTAAATGCCATACAATAAGTTTCAACATTAAGCTGACCGCTTACTGTAAGATTAGTGCTTTTTCCGAAGAAATCCTGAGAATAATCTGCTTTTCCTTCTGTCATCGGTACATTTTCTATATCAAGAGTTGTAACTCTGAACATTTCACCCGCGCCTTCACAGTCGCTTCCCGTGATGATTGGGGTATGTACATAGACAAAACCTCTTTCGTTAAAGAACTGATGAATAGCGAACGCAACAAGCGAACGGATTCTGAAAACTGCGCTGAATGTATTTGTACGCGGTCTTAAATGTGCTATTGTACGCAAGTATTCAAGTGAATGACGTTTTTTCTGGAGCGGATAGTCTGCGCTTGACACACCATCAATAAAAATTTCTTCTGCCTGCATTTCAAAAGGCTGTTTTGCGTCAGGTGTTGCAATTATCTTTCCTGTTGCAGTAATTGAAGCGCCTACATTGAGTGCAGCCACCTCTTTATAGTTTGCAATTTTATCTGCGTCAAAAACAATCTGCATATTTTTGAAAAATGTTCCGTCGTTAAGTTCAATAAAACCAAAGCTTTTTGAGTCTCTTACTGTTCTTATCCAACCGCTTACGGTTACGGTTTTACTATCATATTCTCCGAGACTACGGAATAATGATTTAATTTCTGCTTTTACCATTTTCTTTTTATCCTTTCAAAAAAGGGTATACACCCCTAATTTATTCAATAATAACTTATTATAACACATATTTTCAATAATTTAAAGTATTTTTACAAAAAAAATTAAATTTTTTGTAAAATAAAATTATTTTTGCACATAATAGAAGTAAATATTTTATTCTATGGGAATGATTTGTAATGAATTTCAGCAAAAATCTGGACGAAAACATCAATTTTTTCAAGGAAAAGCTTAAAAACAACGGTATGATTGTATATCGCGAAATAAAAAATGCATTTTCGCCCGATATAAAAGCGACAATAATTTTTGCAGACGGCATTGCAGGTGCAACACTTCTTAACGATTTTGTGGTTAAGCCTTTTATCGAAAGTGAAGCACTCAAAGCTTCCGAAAATAAGCTTGATTTTGTAATGGAGGCTGTTGTTTTTTCAAACGATGTTGTAAAAACATCAGACTATGAACAATGTATAAACAGCTTATTTTCAGGAGACGCTCTTTTTTTGGTTGACGGATATGATGAAATTCTTCTTGTAAACGCAAGATTCCCTTTCACTCGTTCGATATCCGAATCAGAAAACGAAAAGTCGCTCAAGGGGCCTCGTGACAGCTTCGGAGAGCTTATACTTCAAAATACTGCCCTGCTTATGCGAAGAATAAAAAACCCCGATTTTAAAATTGAAAAATTTATTATGGGAAAAAACACACAGACAACGGTGCTTATGTGTTATATAGAGGGCATATGCGAAAATGAGATGGTTGAGCGTGTGAGAAAAAGACTTAAAGAAATAAACACAGACTCCCTTCTGGACTCAAATCAGATATCGGAGCTTATAAAAGGAAAAACATATACCCCTTTTAAAACCTGCGGCTCAACCGAAAGACCCGATATAACCGCAAACAAGCTTTTGGAAGGCAGAATAGCAATAATGACAGACGGAAGTCCTCAGGTTATAACGATACCGTTTCTGTTTAACGAATATTTTCAGTCAAACGACGACTATACAATCAACTTTTATTTTGCAAGCATAGCAAGGCTTGTCCGCTATCTGTCATTTTATATATCGGTGTATCTCCCTGCTATATACATCTGCGCAGTAAAGTTTCAGAAAACAATTCTGCCTGAAAGTCTGCTTATAAGTCTGGCAGGTGAACGGTCAGGCGCCGCCTTCTCGGTTACCGCAGAAGTTCTTATTTTTCTTGTATTTTTTGAAATAATACGGGAAGCCGCCACAAGAACGCCGTCTGCAATAGGGCAGACGATGAGCATTGTCGGAGGTCTTATACTCTCAGAAACTGCCGCAAGCGCAAATATCGTTTCAACGCCTTCAATAATAGTAATCGCAATCGCGGGAATAACAAGCGTTATTCTTCCGCAGATGACAGGAGCAACAACACTTTTAAGAATCATATTTGTTTTTCTGGCGTCGCTTCTCGGAATATACGGTCTTACAATAGGAACTATCATCCTGTCAATTCATCTGTGTTCGATTGATGTTCTGAAGGTTGCCTATGTTAACTCAACCATACCGTTGAACAAATACAGTATGTTTGACACAATAATCCGCGCACCGTATAAATATCTTGAAAAAAAGAAGCGTTATATGAGAAAAAAATTTTAAAAAAGAGGCTTTTATGAAAAAATTTCTTTGTATTTGTATGTGTTTTTTATCACTCTTTCTTTTTTGCAGCTGTAACAAGGCTGACGAGTTGGGAAAAAACAGCATTATATCAGTAATATATGCAGATTTCAAAAACAAATCTTATGTTTTCACATCGGAGACTTCCGACTTTTCAGGTGACAACAATTCTCCTGAGACAAGTTTGTCAACAGGTCAGGGTAATACGCCGGGAATTGCGTGGGAAAATTTAAAAAGCAAATTTCAGAATACTCCATATTTCGGTCATGCAAAGGCTATTATTCTTGGAAAGGGCTTTTATACTGAAAATATCGAAGAAGTGCTTCGCTTTCTGATAAGTGAGAACTCTGTTTCGCCTAATGCCGCCGTTTATATCACAAGCTGTAATCCTTACGATTTCAAAAGTCTTTCAATTTCGGAAATGGCAAGGAATAAAACATTGCCGTCAATAGAAATGTATACATTTTTCTCACCGTCAAATTACTGTAGTGATATACCCGTTTTAAAATGCAAAAATGAAGCTCCCTACTGTAACAGCACAGCTTTATTCAAAAATTTTTCCTACGAAAGCGAGCTTGACAAAAATAATTTTTTTATTTATTCACTTATAAAAAACAGAAACTACCAAAGCACCTTTAAGACCTTCGAGCTGACAAGCTCGAAGGCAAATGCAAAGGTAAAAAACAAAGAACTCGCTCTGGACTTAAATCTATTTGCAAGAAGTATTGTTCCCGTTTCATCACAAAGCGCGGAGGTTATTTTCAAAAATGAGCTTGAAGGATTTATTTCATATCTTTTAGAAAATAAAATGACATATATCCTCACAAATGAAGAATTTACCGATTACAAATATAACATCAGGCTGTCGCTTAAAGAAAATTCCAAGCTGAAAGGAAATATGCAATGAAAAAACAACTTACCGAAAGACAGACAATATGTCTCACCGCTTCTTTTTTTCTCGGAAATACTTTGGCTGTCATGGGAAGCGGAAAACTCGGAGAAAAGCTCGGTTATCTGACTTTTGTTCCCGCATTTTGTCTTTTTATACTGCTTACACTCATATACCTGTATATTTACAAGAAAAATTCATACAAGGACTTCTTTGAAATAGTCTCCGATTCGTTTCAGCCGTTTTTCTCAAAAATTATTTTATTTGCAATTTTTTTATACAGTCTCACAAGCGCTGCTTTAAGCTGCGGAAATTTTATGTTTTTCGCGTCTGTAAGCACTGATGCAGAAATTTCTTTCTCACTTTTGGCTGTTTTTATAGGAATTTGTATCTTCTTTATTTTATCTGCAAACAAAAAGACTCTGGGCAGATACTGTGAGCTTATTTTCCCTTTTGTGCTTACAATGTTTGCAGTAATGATTATTTTCGGAATATTCAAAGGCAATATAAAAAATCTCTACATTACCCTCCCTGTTTCTGTAAAAGAAATTACAAAAAGCACTTTATACAATTTTCTTTCTCCGTTTTCCAATGTTTTTATGATTTTTCTTTTTATGAAAAATATGGCTGATAACAAAAAAATAGTTCCCTCTGTTATAAAAGCAGGGGCAATCTCCGTAATTTGTCTTATTCTTGTGTATTTCGTAAATCTGCTTACTCTCGGAAAGGATTTACTTTCCGAGCTTTATTATCCTACGCTTTTCTCGTTTGGAGTAATAAATCCGGGGCTTTTAACCCAGCGTTCTGAAACAATATATTATGTTTCTTATGTGTTTTTTGATATAATCTATATATCAATTTCTCTTTTTGTGTGTATAAATGCGTTCACGATGCTTTTTTTCAAAGAAAAAAGCTTATCTGAAACAAAAAAGAGAATACTCGTTTCGGTATTCTCTCTTATTCTCATTCTTTTTATGGTATTTTTTAATTTTACAAGCGGATTTTACAGTCTCTATTCCACTTTTTTATTTATACAGCTTCCGATAACTCTGGGTATTCCGCTTATTATGCTTGTACGGTCATTTTTTCAAAAAAGAAATTGATTTTTTATATTTTATTCAATTTCATCTTCTTCTGATATTTCTTCATATAATATGTTGGAATCATTAAAGCTCATATAGTCTCCGTTTGCAATCACATAGTGGTCCTTCAGATTTATGCCTACAACAGATAAAGCTGCTCTGATAACTCCGGTAGTTATTTTGTCTGCATTACTTGGAGTTGCTTTTCCGCCCGGATGATTATGAGCAAGAACGACGCTGCAGGTTTTATAACGCAATGCTGCTCTGACTATTTGAGCAGTATCTACCATAATTTTATCAGCAGTTCCCTCTACAACCTTTTCCCATCCGAGAAGTCTGTTTCCTTTGTTTAAGAAAAAGGCATAAAGAACCTCATGCTGCTTGTTTGAAAAAAACTCCACCAAATGTTTGCCTGCCTCATAAGAATTTGTAAAATATACTCCCGGTTTTGTTTTATTAGTTTCAATACGAAAATGAATATCTTTTATCAGCTTTATCAGTGCTGCGGTATGCTCACCTACATCCTCAACCATCGCAAGAAGTTTTGCATCGGCATTAAAGACGCCTTCCAGATTGGAGAATTTTTCTAAAATCTTATGAGCTATATCGTTTGTGTTTCTTCTTGGAATTGAATAAAAAAGAAGCAGCTCGAGAGTTTCTATTTCGCTTAAAGATTCTATTCCATTATCAAGATATTTTTGTTTCAGGCGTTTACGATGCCCTTCATGCATATTTTCATTTTCTTTGTTTTCTGAATTTTCTTTCATGGTATTCTCCTGTTTTTCAGTCTTTTTTAAAAATAAGCTGTAGAATTTTAAAGGCATACAAAAGCACAAAATATATTATTGCACCCACAACAACAGGTACCAGAAACATAAGCTTGTTTTTTTGTATCAACCCCTTCATAAGCACATACAAAATCGGGAACGGTACCGAAGCAATCGCTATTTTTAAAATGTTTTTAAAAAATTCCTTATTATAAATATTTTTAATTTCTTTTCCTAAAAGTATAAAAATGAAAAAGGCAAATGTTATACATATAACAGGCGTAGTCGCAATAATAAGATTCACATTGTTTCTGAAAATAAAATTACACACAATATTAGCACCTATAACAAGCGCAGACGAAATTACAGTTATGCCGTAGCGACCTTTTGCATAAAACACTTTAAACAACAGCTCCTGCGTTATATAACCGAAAATACAAAATGCATAAAAGAAAAATGCATTTGAAACAAACTGTGTTGACTGTGAATCAAAGCTTCCTCTTTCGTAAACAAGTCTTATTATTTCTTTATTATAAAAGCTTGTTATCATAAGAAACGGTATAAAAATGCAGAACATAAACAAAAGAGCATACCGTATAAGAGAGGTTGTTTTTTCTTCGTTTTTCTCAGCTATGCTTTTTGTAAGTGAAGGAAAAAACACTGCCGACATTCCTACAACGAATACACTGGAAACAGTGGTAAAAAGATTACTTGCATAGTGTATCGAAGAACTTGCGCTTTCGCGGTAGCTGGCAAATGATTTATCTATTATAAAAAGAAAGCTGAAAATTACATTTGACACAAAAATAAAAGCAATTTCGGATATATTAACTCTGCCTGTTTTTTTTGTCTGAAGCTGATTTTCATTTCCTGCATTTAAGGAATAGCCGCATTTTAAAACAGAAGGCAATAAAAACAAAAACTGTGACGCCCACCCTAATGTTGTTATTATTCCAAACGAATAAATGGAATCAATCCCGCCAAGAAGTCCTCCTATTATTATAATGTTAAAAGGAAAGCTCATAACTGCCGTTCTGAAAAATTTCCCTTTATTTTGCAAAATACCGCTTGAGGTATAGGCAAGAACAATAAAAACAAAGGACGGAATCATTATATAATACAGCCTTAAAGCAACTAAAAAATCTTCATTAGATAATCCCTGCAAAAGAAGCTTTGTTACAGGATACCCCAAAGCCGCAAGCAAAACAAGCCCCCAAAGCGACCACTTGAGTGCTTTTTTGTAAAACGAAGCTACAAAACTTTTTTCGCTTTCAAAATCATTTTCACATAAATTTATACTTTTTACCACAAAGGTTGAAAGCGCAACGCCAAGCGCGGCAAAAACCACATTTGCTACGGAAAAAACTTGAAAATAAATATCGGTAATCTGACTCGTTCCGAATTTATTTGCAACAACTATTTCCCTTAAAAAGCCAAAGCATTTTGCACTTAAAATCCCGATTACCATGGTAACATAGGATAAGCTTAAATTCATTATGATACCTTTTCTTTCCTGTTTATTGGTTAATTCTGCTGCCTTTCATATGGTTTCTTTTCGGAAACGCTCTTATACGCAGGACGCATGATTCGTTTGTTTGTAACGATTTCTTCCAATATATGCGCGCTCCAGCCTGCAATTCTTGAAATTGCAAAAAGCGGTGTAAAAAGCTCCTTTGGAATATCAAGCATCTGATAAACGAAGCCTGAATAAAGGTCTATGTTTGCGCAGATAGTCTTGTTTGTCTTTTTGTTTATAACATCAGGTGCGATTTTCTCCACAAGCTCATAAAGATGGAACTGCTTCATCATTCCCTTTTCTTCAGCAAGCTCTCTCGCTTTTTCCCTTAATATTTCAGTTCTTGGGTCGCAAAGGGTATATATTGCGTGTCCCATACCGTAGATAAGACCCGATTTATCGTTAGCCTTTTTATCAAGAACATCAGAAAGATATTGCTCTATCTGCTTCTCGTCTGTAATATCTGTAACATTATTGCACAAATCTTCAATCATCTGTACAACTTTAATATTTGCACCACCGTGTCTTGAGCCTTTAAGTGAGCCGATTGCTGCCGCAACAGCGGAATAAACATCAGTTCCCGATGACATAATAACATGAGTTGTAAATGTAGAGTTATTACCGCCGCCATGCTCTGCATGTAAAACAAGCATAAGGTCTAAAATTTCCGCTTCAAGCTCTGTAAATTTTTCATCTGTCCTTATGAGGTGAAGAAAGTTTTCGGCAATAGAATATTCCGGTTTTATTTTGTGCAAAATAAGGCTCTTATCATCATAATAATGTCTTTTTGCGTTGTAACCGTATGCGGCAATAACGCTGAATCTTGCTATAAGCTCTAAAACCTGTCTTACAACATTTCCGATTTCTCTGTCGTCAGGATTTTTATCATAAGAATAAAGTGTAAGCACGCTTCTTGCCATTTTATTCATAACATCAGGGCTCGGACATTTTAAAATTGTGTCTTCAACAAAGCCGCTCGGAAGCTCCCTGTTTTTTGAAAGAAGCTCGCAAAATTCTTTAAGTTCCTCTTCCGAAGGTACTTCTGAAAATAAAAGTATATATACAACCTCTTCAAAAGAAAAACGGCGTCCCTTCTGTGCTGCTATAATCTCTCTTATTTCACGACCTCTGTAACTTAATTTACCGGGTATCGCCTGCTTTTCGTTATCTATCATAGCATAACCGGTAACCTCTCCGACAGTAGTCAGGCCTACAAGCACACCTGTGCCATCTGCATTTCGAAGTCCTCTTTTTACATTGTATTTTGTATAAAGCTCGCTATCTATCGTTGCGTATTTATTAACGAGACCTACAAATTTATCGCATTGCTCGCTTGTAAGATGTATTTTACTCATAAGTTGTACTCCCTTTCTTACTAAATCATAACTTTATTTTACTATATTTAGCAGAAATAGTCAATGTTTTTTCTTAAAAATTCACAAAATATTTAAAAACGGTTGACATTTTAAGAGAAAAATGGTAATATAATCTGTAAAGGAAATACCAAAAAATAAGTATAAAGCGAGGTTTCGATGTTTATGTCAAACGATTACGAAGAAATAAAATCAAACGAAGAGGATTTTGAAGAAGTCACTTCGGAAACAGAAGAAATAACAGAAGAAGAAAAAGAAACTTCAGATGTTGATGAATCACAAGAAGCCGAAACAGAGGAAGAATGCTCAAAAAAACAGAAAAAGGGTTGGAAAAAAGAATTGCTTGAATGGATTCAATCATTATTGGTAGCAGTAGTTGTTGCACTTCTTATTGTAAACTTTGTGTTTACTCTTGTTCGTGTAAGCGGCGCTTCAATGGAGCCAACGCTTCAGAACAATAACAGCCTCTTTGTTTTAAGACTCGGCTATGAACCGAAAAACGGCGACATTATTGTATTTAAACCGATAGGTGACCCTAAAAAATACTATATAAAAAGAGTTATAGCGACCGAAGGTCAGGAGGTTGACATCAGAGACGGAAAGGTTTATGTTGACGGAGAAGAGCTTTCGGAGGATTATATCCAAGGAACAACCTACGACAGATATAACTCAACATATCCGAAAATAGTTCCCGAGGATTGTGTTTTTGCACTTGGTGACAACCGTGAAAACAGTCGTGACAGCCGTGATATGACAGGTGTAGGAATGGTAAAAGAAAAGGATATCGTCGGCAAAGCATGGTTCAGATTATTCCCATTTAACAAAATCGGCGGTCTTTACGATTAATGCAATTGGTGGCTTTCTCAGAGCATCCCTTTGAGATAAGCCTCTTTTTGTTTAAACAAAGCAATTAAAAAAAGAAAGGCAGAATAGAAAATGAACATAAACTGGTATCCGGGGCATATGGCGAAAACAAAAAGAATTATATCCGAAAACTTAAAGCTTGTTGACGGTGTTATCGAAATTCTTGACGCGCGTATCCCCCTCTCATCGCAAAATCCCGATATAAACACTCTTTGTAAGGATAAAAAGCGTCTTGTTATTCTTAATAAGCAGGATATTGCTGACGACAGAATAACATCAGGCTGGATAAATTATTTTAAGAAAAAAGGCTTTGCCGCAATAAGCGCAAACTGTGAAAGCGGAGAAGGATTGAAAAAAGTTCTTTCCGAATTAAAAGAGCTTCTTTCTGAAAAGCTGGAAAGAAACAAAGAAAAAGGAATAAAAAAGCCACTTCGTATAATGGTTGCAGGTATCCCCAATTCAGGAAAATCTTCATTTATAAACAGAATGGCAAAGAGACAAGCTTTAAAAACTGAGGACAGACCCGGCGTAACAGTAAATAAGCAATGGGTAAAAATTTCGGAAGAAATAGAGCTTCTCGATACTCCGGGGATTTTGTGGCCTAAGCTTGACAATGAAAAATGTGCGCTTCATTTAGCTTTTACGGGAGCAATAAAAGAGCAAGTGCTCGATATTGAAGAGGTATGCGTGCGTTTTATAGAATTTATGCTTGAAAATTACAAGGACGCGCTCTCGGAAAGATATAAAATAGAAATTGAGCCTTATGACGACAGAGTTTCGGTATATGATAAGATATGCTTTAAGCGAGGATATATTTTCAAAAAAGACGACCCCGACTACACTCGTTGCGCTCACGCTGTTCTGGACGATTTTCAGAGTGGAAAGCTGGGCAGAATTTCGCTTGAGGATGCAAATAAAATATTCAGGTCAGAATAAAAGGCGGTGACTCGTATGAAGATAGGTATTTTTACAGATTCACATTACTGCGATAAAGAGGTTACCTGTAAAACAAGGCGCCCTGTTTTATCAAAGGCTAAAATAAAAGAAGCTATGGACAGCTTCAAGGATACAAACTTAATTATTTGTCTCGGAGATTTTGTTGACGACTGCGGAGATAAAGCAGAAAATATAAGAAAAATAGAAGAAATTATGGAAATGATTTCTTCTTACAATAAAAAGTTTTTCTGCTTGAGAGGAAATCACGACTGCCATATACTGTCAGAAAAGGAATTTTCAAAATATACCAAAAACAGCTTGCCGCCATTTTCAATCGAGGTTGAAAATAAAACTCTGATTTTTCTTAATGCAAACTACACTTCCGAAGGAAAGCCATACGAGGTCGGGAAGGTTGACTGGTCTGACGCAATGCTTCCTAAAAAAGATGTTGAAGCATTAAAAGATACTCTTAAAAACTGCAAAGGAGAAGCGTATATATTTATACATCAGAATTTAGACCCCGATGTTCAGTGGCAGCATATAGTAAAAAATGCAGAAGAAATACGGCAGATTATATCTGAAAGCAAAAAGGTAAATACAGTTTTTCAGGGGCATTATCACGACGGACACGATACAGTCATTGACGGAGTTAAATATCATACCTTGCGTGCAATGTGCGAGGGCGAAGAGAATTATTTTGAGAAAGTGGAGATATAAGATGAAAGCGGAATTTAAAACAGATTTTGAGCTTACAGGGCTTAATGTTGAGCCTCAATATATATGCGGAGTTGACGAAGCGGGCAGAGGACCTTTGTGCGGTCCTGTTGCCGCCGCAGCTGTTATTATGCCTAAAGGACTTATAATAGAAGGTGTAAACGATTCAAAAAAATTGTCTGAAAAAAAGCGTGAAGAGCTTTACGACATCATAATAAAAAAGGCAATAAGCTACAGCGTTATATTTGAAGATGAAAAAACAATTGATGAAATAAATATTTTAAATGCAACGCTTCAGGCTATGGAGAAAGCCATAAATACACTCTCTGTAAAAGCAGATTTTGCGCTGATAGACGGAAACCGCAATAAAGGGATTACAACTCCGAATAAAACTGTCGTTAAAGGCGACAGCTTATCACATTCCATCGCCTGTGCTTCTATTCTGGCAAAGGTTTCAAGAGACAGGCTTCTTGACGCATACGACAAGGAATATCCCGAATACGGATTTAAAAATCACAAGGGCTACGGCACCAAAGCACACTATGAAGCAATAGGAAAATACGGCATTCTCCCAATTCACAGAAAAAGCTTTCTTAAAAAAATCTTAAACGGTGATACATAATGAGTTACAATAAGGATACGGGCAAAAAAGGAGAAAAAATCGCCGCAAGGTATTTAAAGAAACAGGGATTTTCCATATTGGCGCAAAACTATCTTGCAAAAGGCAGCGAGCTTGATATAATTGCAGAAAAAAACGGTGAAATTCATTTTGTAGAAGTAAAAACAAGAACATCTGCAAGCTTCGGAAATCCTGCCGACGCAGTGAACTATTACAAAAGAAACTCAATTATTCACGGCGCAAAAGTGTATCTTATGAAAAATCCTGAATATTATGACAGAATAATCAGCTTTGACATATGCGAAATAATACTTCACAACAGACTTTTCAACAATAAAGAAATAAATTATATAGAAAATGCATTTGACGGAGGAATTTAAAGAATGAGCAAATTATTATATCAGGGACACGGAAGCTTCCGACTTGAAACAAACAACAGCAAAATTATTTATGTTGATCCGTTTATAGAATACGGCTGTGACAAAAAAGCTGATTTCATTCTTATAACACACAATCACTTTGACCACACAAATACATCTCTTTTAACAGAAAATAAAGACTGTCTTACCGTAACATATGAATCCGCTTTGCAAGACGGAACATATCAAAGCTTTGAAAAAGAAGGAATAAAGATAAGCTCTGTTGAAGCCTACAACAAAAATCACCCTGTCAGCGATTGTGTAGGTTATATTATCGAATTTGACGGAATTAAAATTTATGCGTCAGGCGATACATCAAAAACAAACGATATGAAAAATAAGCTTCCGTCAATGAATATCACATATGCACTCCTCTCATGCGACGGAGTTTATAATATGGGCATAGAAGAAGCCTCAGAATGTGCACGGCTTATAAATGCAAAATATACAATTCCGATACACACCGCCCCTGTTCATTCAGAAGCTGACGCAAAAAATCCGCCTTACGCTGCAGATAAGGCTAATAAGCTTAACTGTACAGGAAAACTTATTTTAAAACCAAAAGAAGAAATTGAATTATGAAAAATCAAAACGAAGAAAACTATATAAAAATGACCGAAACCCCTGTCGGAAGGCTTATCGCAGGACTTGCGATTCCCACAATTATAAGTATGCTTATCACCTCCATATACAATATGGCAGATACTTATTTTGTGTCAAAGCTTGGAACAAGTGCTTCGGGAGCAGTAGGTGTTATTTTTTCACTTATGGCGATAATTCAGGCAGTAGGCTTTACGCTCGGTATGGGAAGCGGAAGTAATATTTCAAGACTATTGGGACAAAAAGAATACAAAAAAGCTAATGAGGTTGCCTCATGCGGATTTTTCACCGCGCTTATTTTCGGATTTCTGCTTCTTATTTTTGGAACAGCCTGTATCGATAAGCTTATATATGCTTTAGGGGCAAACAAAACTATTTTTCCGTATGCAAAAAGCTACGGCCGGTATATCCTTTTCGGCGCACCTGTTATGTCTGCCTCATTTGTTCTTAACAATATTTTAAGAGCTCAGGGAAAAGCAAAATTTGCAATGATAGGTATAACTACCGGCGGCGTCCTCAATATGTTTTTAGACCCGATTTTCATATTTACATTTGACATGGGTATTGCAGGCGCTGCAATCGCAACAGTTTTAAGTCAGCTTATAAGCTTTATTATTCTTTTATGGTTTTACATCGGAAAGAAAAGCAATATTGAGCTTAGTATAAAACATCTCCCCAAAAAAGCGGGAACATATTTTCTTATAATAAAAACAGGTCTCCCATCACTTTGCCGTCAGGGACTGGCAAGTATAGCAACGGTTATGCTAAACCGCGGCGCTATAATTTACGGTGACGCAGCAGTTGCCGCAATGTCTATCGTAAGCAAGGTATTTATGATGATATTCTCGGTAAGCTTAGGCTTTGGACAAGGATATCAGCCTGTTGTCGGCTTTAACTACGGTGCAAAGAAATTTGACAGAGTAAAAAAATCCTTCTCCTATACGCTCAAGGTCGGAGAAATCTGTATGTGTTCATTTGCTTTAATAGGCTTCTTGAGTGCTGAATACATAATAAAATTCTTTATTGATAACGACCCTAAGGTTATAGAAATAGGCTCAAGAGCGCTGAGAGCGCAATGCATTTCGATGATTTTCATTCCTTTGGGAGTAGTCTGCAATATGACATTCCAGACAATCGGAAAATCATGGACAGCAACATTTCTGTCAAGCACAAGACAAGGACTTTTCTTCCTTCCGCTTATATATTTCCTTCCTAAAATCATAGGTCTTACAGGAATCGAGATTGCACAAAGCTGTTCGGATATTCTCACATTTTTTGTAAGCCTGCCTTTTGCGATAAAATTCATCAATGATGTTAATAAAAACCTTAAAGTTATATAAAAAATTTTTCAAATATTATAGCTTTATAACAAAAAAGGCGCTGTCCCGACTCGGTGAAGCTTCACCTATCGGAGCAGCGCCCCTTATTCTCTTTATTCTACCGTAGTAACAGGTCTTTCCTCCTGCAATGTGATATTAGTTGTATTTTCCTTATTTTCTCTTATAAATCCGATTGATACCGTATCGCCAACCTTAAGCTTTTCCTTTTCTCCGTTAAGCTCATCAATAGTTTTTACCTTAATACCGTTAAAGCTTGTTATAACATCACCTGCTCTTATGCCTGCTCTTTCAGCAGCTGAATAAGGTGTAACCTCATATACATATATACCTACCGGAATACCATAATACTGTGAATCCTGTTCTGTCACATCTCTTCCTGCTATACCAATTACAGGTCTGCCTGTAACATAACCCGATGTTTTTAAATCCTCAATAATTGGCTTTGCCTCGTCAATCGGAATTGCAAAGCCGATACCTTCAACTCCGGAAGCACTCATTTTAGCAGAGTTTATACCAACAATTTCTCCGTAGCAATTAACAAGCGCACCGCCCGAGTTACCGGGGTTGATTGCAGCGTCTGTCTGAATAAGATTAAACTTTTTATCGTCAACAGTTATAGAACGGTTAAGCGCACTTATATATCCGACAGTAACAGTTCCTGCAAGCTCATTTCCGAGCGGATTTCCTATTGCAACAGCAAGCTCGCCCACCTGAAGCTCATCTGAGTTTCCCAGAGTTGCATGAGGCAATCCCGCAGCGTCTATTTTCAAAACGGCAAGGTCTGTGCTTGCGTCTGCACCTGTAACCTTAGCTTCATATGTTTTTCCGTCATTAAGAACAACCGAAACGCTGCTTGCACCTTCAATAACATGGTTATTTGTAACGATGTATCCGTCAGCTGTAAGGATTATACCCGAGCCGCTTCCTTCGCTTTCCTGCATTGTTCCAAAGAAAAAGTTCTGCGTTCTCACCTTTGTATTTATTCCCACAACAGTCGGACCAACCCGTTTTGCAATATCAACAACGCTAAGCGGTGTTTTACCGTAAGTTATCTGTGTTGCCTGAGAATCAGAACCACCCTGTATTTGCTGTGAGGGCTGTGCATAGTTTATTCTGCCTGCAAGCTGTTTTTCAACCATTGACGGAAGGCTTAAGCTTACTGCGCCAAGAGTAACACCTACACCAAGAACAAATGCTATTGCAGATTTTCCTAACTTTTTCCAGTTTATTCTTTTAGATTTTTTTACAGAAGCGCCGTCTGCTTCGTATGATACCTGATATATATCAGTATCTAAATCCGAATTGTAATTACTGTAATTCTCCATAAATAAAACCTCCAAATACATTAAGTATTCTTTCCTGTTATTTTTGTTTTATGTTTTATAGTTTTTCATTTTTCTTAGTTGAATTTTAACACGCATTTGTGAATTCAATGTGAAAAAACAAATAAATAAGGTGTAATTTCTGTGAATAGACAGTATTCCGCTAAAATAAAGGAACAAAAAAATAAAAAATTATTAAAAAAGTATTTCTTTTTTTTACATTATATGATATAATTATAATATTGATTAATTAATTTTCTGAAAGGAAATTTAACTATGGCATTTTTTAAGAAAAAAAATCAAATTGAAAATATAATTGATAAAGAAAATATTCCACACCATATCGCTATAATAATGGACGGCAACGGCAGATGGGCAAAAAAAAGAGGTATGCCGCGCACAGCAGGTCATACAGTAGGCGCAGATACCCTTATAAAAATAGCCCGCTATGCATTTGATATCGGAGTAAAGGTTTTGAGCGTCTATGCTTTTTCAACAGAAAACTGGTCAAGACCTGAAAGCGAAGTAAACAATCTTATGGAGCTTTCTATGGAAAAAATTCCGCAGATGGAAAGCCTTATGGAAGGAAGAAAGGTATGCGTAAAATTTTTGGGTGATGTAGATAAATTTTCACCTAAGCTTTACGATATGCTCAAAAAAGAAGAAGCAAGAACAGAAAAATATGCCGAAACAGGCTGTTTTTTAAATATATGCGCAAACTACGGTTCAAGAGATGAAATTGCTCTTGCTATGAAAAAAATAGCTGAAAAAGTGAAAAACAACGAAATTAACATTGACGATATAACACCTGATTTAATATCAAAAAATCTGTATACTGCCCATTGTCCCGACCCTGACCTTATAATAAGACCGAGCGGAGAATTCAGACTTTCAAACTTTCTTATGTATCAGGCGGCATACAGCGAATTTTATTACGACAATGTTTTATGGCCGGATTTCACACCTGAGGACCTTGACAGAGCCATTATAGCATAC
The DNA here is from genome assembly GCA_964537245.1 of uncultured Oscillospiraceae bacterium. GTDB lineage: Bacteria > Bacillota > Clostridia > UMGS1840 > UMGS1840 > UMGS1840. The sequence goes on along the minus strand of CAZHZL010000021.1, from coordinate 3,129 downwards.
CAAAAAAGAGACAGACGCTACGGCGGAGTAAAAGAAGCATAGAAAGGATTTTTACAAAATGATAAAAAGAACTGTAAGCGGAATTATTGCCGCAATAATATTAATACTGGTTTTGTTTTTACATAATAATGTAATCAGAATTGCTCTCACAGCAATTATACTTCTTTGTATGTTTGAAGCATTACGGTGCTTTTCGGTTGAAAAAAAGAAGTCGCTTATTTTTACAGGCGTGTTTGCAGCTGTTATAATGCCCTTTATGGATATGATAGGCTTTGAGTTTATGGCACCCGTATTTTTCATCTGCTTAGCGCTGCTGTGCTTTTCGGCAATATTCGGATATAAGAATGTTTCTGTGCAGGATATCTCTGCTGTAAGTCTTCTTATTTTGTTTATCCCGTTTGCACTTTCTCATCTTATCTATTTAAAAGCACTTGATTTGGGCGCATACTATATATGGCTTCCGCTTTTAGGTGCATTCGGTGCAGATATAGGCGCATATTTTATAGGCTGTTCGGTAGGCGGAAAAAAACTTTGCGAAGCACTCAGCCCCAAAAAAACAGTTGCAGGAAGCATTGGTGCATTTATAGGCTCAATCGCAGCATTCTTCATTTATTCACTTATTTTAAAAGCAATTTCAGATATACAGATTAACTATGCAGCCTACTATATCATCGCTGTTATCTGCGGTGGTTTATCTCAGATTGGCGACCTTACTGCCTCATCATTAAAAAGAGCTAACAATATAAAGGATTTTGGGAAGATTATGCCCGGGCACGGCGGTATGCTCGACAGAGTTGACAGCTTATCTTTAATTGCACCTTTTGTATATTACACTATAACATTAATTTCACAGAATATTTTCACTATATAAAAAGGATTTGACAGTATGACAGAAAAAGTTTTTATAGCAGGCTCAACAGGCTCTATCGGAACACAGGCATTGAAAGTCTGCGAAATGCATAATATAAAAGCAGAAGCTTTGAGTGCCGCTGCAAACAGCGAGCTTTTGTGTGAACAGGCAAAAAAATTCAATGTAAAAAAAGTTCATATAAACGACGAGAAAAAATATAAAGCTGTAAAAAGCGCTTTGGATAGTGATGTTGAGGTTTATGCAGGCAGACAGGGACTTTTTGAAATGATTGCCTCATCTTCAGCAGATACATTTTTAAACGGTATCACAGGCTTTGCAGGCTTAGAGCCAACCATTAAAGCGATAGATAAAAAAATGAAGCTTGCACTTGCAAACAAAGAAACTATCGTTTGCGGCGGCGAGCTTATAATGGATATGGTAAAAAAAGAGAATATCGCGCTTATGCCTGTTGATTCGGAGCATTCTGCCGTGTTCCAATGTTTAATGGGAAACCGTGACAAAGATGTAAAACGGATTATCCTCACCGCTTCGGGAGGTCCTTTTTTCGGAAGAAAAAGTCTTGAGGGCATAAAAAGAGAAGAAGCACTCAACCATCCGAACTGGGCAATGGGGAAAAAAATAACGATAGACAGCGCCACTCTTATGAACAAGGGCTTGGAAGTAATTGAAGCCTATCATCTTTTCGGAAAGAAAAAAATTGATGTTGTTGTTCACAGGGAAAGCATTATTCATTCAATGGTAGAATTTTCTGATAATGCGGTAATGGCACAGCTGGGAACGCCTGATATGGCAATTCCTATTCAGCTTGCGCTTACCTTCCCGAAAAGACTTCCGAGCGTTGCAGGTGCACTTGATTTCAACACATTGTCTTCTTTATCATTTTATCCGCCTGATACCGACACCTTTGTTTCACTAAGGCTTGCTTATGACGCACTTAAAATCGGAGGAACAATGCCCTGTGCGCTGAATGCCGCAAATGAAATTGCAGTTGCCGCATTTTTGGACGGAAAAATTGAATTTGATAAAATCCCAGTGTTAACAGAAAAAACAATGGAAAAAATAAAATCAAAGGATAATTATACCCTATATGATATTTTAGAGTGTGACAAAGAAGCGAGGGCAATCGCCCATGCATATATATAATTTTTGAAAGGACAGCGATTAAGATTTATGTCAGCAATCATCAGCTTATTGGCAGTTATAATTGTTTTCGGGCTTGTGATTTTCATTCACGAGTTCGGACATTTTTTCACAGCAAAGCTATTTAAAGTTAAGGTACACGAATTTTCGCTCGGAATGGGACCGTGTATTTTTCAAAAGAAAAAAGGCGACACTCAGTACAGTCTGAGGCTGATTCCAATGGGTGGATTTGTAAAAATGGAAGGCGAGGAAGAAGAATCTGAGGACGAAAATTCTTTTTCAAAGAAAAAACCGTGGCAAAGGCTTATAATCCTTGCCGCAGGCGCAATTATGAATTTTATTCTCGGAATTATCGTCATTCTGTTTCTATTTGGAATAACATTTCAATCAGTTCCGACAACAACAATAAAAGAAGTCCTATCCGATTACGGTGCATATCAGGCGGGAATACGCCCGGGCGATGAAATCTACCGTGTGAACGGTGAAAGAATACGCAATAATATGGATATTTCTCTTGCAATAGGAACAGGAGATACTGCTGAAGTAACCATCAGAAGAAACGGTGCTGAGAAAATTTGCAATGTTAATCTGACAGCTAAGGAAGGAAGCAGATTGCTCGGAATATCTCTTGATACAGAAAGAAAAAATCCCATTAATTTAACATCGTATTCTTTTAATTATGCCCGAACAATAATAAAGCTCACTTATAAATCATTTATAGGTATGTTTACAGGAAATGTTTCGGTGAACGATATGTCGGGTCCTGTCGGTATAGTTACACAAATCGGCAGTGCCGCACAGCAAGGTCTTGAGGATGTTTTGTTTATTCTGATACTTATAACCCTAAATCTCGGAGTTGTAAATCTGTTTCCACTTCCTGCGCTTGACGGTGGAAGAATAATATTTGTACTTTTTGAAATAATAACAAAAAAGAAACTGAAAACTGACCACGAAGCAATTATACACTTCATCGGCTTTATGCTTCTGATTTTCTTTATGCTTTATGTAACAAAAAACGATATCGTAAGACTGATTTTCGGAAATTAACAAATCAACTTATATCAAAAAAAGGGGCTGTGACAAAATAACAGCTTAAAATTAAAGAAAAATGAGGACGA
>CAZHZL010000020.1:0-35554 GCA_964537245.1 uncultured Oscillospiraceae bacterium | reverse complement strand
CTCATAATTCAAAAACAGGTCGCACAGGATATAGCAATCACGCTATGATTTGTGCCTTTATTGTTATGAAATGCGAAGGCTTTTCTCAAATTTCAGATTTGCACGATTATTTATCTAATAATCTGATTATTGCTCATTACTGTGGATTTGATATTACCAAAGAATTGCCTTCTTATGCTAAATTCACTCGCTTTATCCGTGACTTTGATAACGATTTGCTTCAGTATGTTATGCAGACACAAGTTTTAAAAGCTGTTGATTTAGCCCTGATTGATACATCTTTTATTGCCCTTGATGCTACTCCCGTTAAAGCTAATTCTTTTCTGCCTTTAGTCGAATGCTCCTTTTTGGCTGATAAAGCTTACGATGTCAAAGCTATTTACAATACTGTTCATGATATATACAATGGTGATTGTTTCATTGCTCTTAACAAGCGCAATACAAAGAATCCTAAGAAGCTTCCTTCTGGTAATATCATTTGCGAAGCAGGTCTTGCAATGAGCAAAGACGGCAAGTTCTCTGACAATGGTCGTACACGTCAAAAATATTGCTGCCCTTTTTAAAATTCAAAAACATCGTGTTGTCCTTGTAATCATAAATGTTGGAATAATGGTAAGAAAAACCGTGGTTGCACCAAATATGTTATTATTCCTGATGATTATAGACTTTCAATCGACAGACAGGTCATAACGGTTCTTGACGAACCGCAAAATAGCAAAATTACAATATTAATTATAAAAATAGTTACAAATCTTTGCTTTTTATTACAGGAAGTTTGATTGTTACAGTAGTTATTCCATTTGTGGAATCAAATTCACAACCATATTTTTCTCCGAACAGCATTTTTATTCGTTGATTAACATTGTAAAGTCCGATATGTGTTCCCGATGCTTCGTTTCCACTGTTTAAAGAAGATATTGCCTTTTGTATTTTTTCTTCACTAAGAACCGGTGTATTGTTTATTACTTTAAAAATGACTATATCTTCTTTTTTTGAAGATACAATTTTTACGAATCCTCTTTCTTTATCAAGTAATTTTATCCCATGCTGGAAGGCATTTTCAATTATTGGCTGAAGGATAAATTTAGCTGTAAAACAAGAATTTAAACTATCATCAATTTCCATAAACACATCAAAATTATTGTTATGGCATATAGATTCAATTTCTATATATTTCTTTGCGTAATCAAGCTCTTCCTTGATACTTACCATGTATTCATTTGGATTTATGGCACTTCTTAGTAAAACTGAAAGCAGGGAAATCATACGGCTTGCCTCATTATTTCCATCTTTAGCATATTTTACTACTTTGATATTTATCAGATTCAGAACATTGAATATAAAATGGGGATTAAACTGTGTCTGAAACGCAAGATTTTGTGCTTTTTTCAGTTCGCAGAAATTAAGTGCAAGCTGTTCTTCTATTTCCTGCGTTTTAAAGAAAAATGAAGAAATATTTTGCGTTATATATGTTAATTCGTTTTCGTATTGTGGTTTTATACTATCTGAATTAAATTCATTTATTTTCTCCATTATTTTTGTAATTGTATCGTAGAATTGAAAGGATAAATACATGGATAAAATAAGAGTCATAATCAGTAGCATAAATATTATCAATGCAAAGTAAAAAATAATGCTGTATGAACCTGAAGTAAGTGCGTCAAGATTATTTATAACACTTATAGAAATGTCAATTTCGTCAAAATCAGTTTTGAATAAAAAATTATTCTCGTTTTTTATGAAAGTTTTATCACTTTGTAAAAAATCCAAAACCGAAGCTTTAATTTCTTTATCGTGAGGGAAATTATAATAGATTAAGCCATTTTTATCACTTAGTATTATTTTTGAATATGTGGGATGGTTAAAATCAAATGCTGAGGAAATAAAATCCTTTATATTAAAATCAAATACGATAAGTCCGTAAAGCTTTGAATTTACATAATATCCCCCGCAAATTACAAGATGGTCGCTATTGGTGGATTCGTTTTTATACTTCAGTATAAAATCAGAATTTTTTGATTTTAAAAATTCTGAGTACCAGACAGGTTCTTTAATATTCTCTATGTATCCTCCCACTCCTGTGGAAAAAACAGTTTTTGTATTTATGCTGTACAAGGAAATGCTGTGAATGTTGTTAATAGAAAGCTGTGCATTTGAGAGAGTTCTCTTGGTTGTTTGAATAACACGGTTTACATTTTCAGTATTTTCTGAAATATCATCCAGTGTCAGAAGTATTTTTATATTAGGGTCTATCAGCATAATTTGTTTTTGGTTGTCAAGGTTCTTAAAAGTGTTCTTTATTACATTACAAGAGCTGTTGAAGCTTTCTTGCAAAAGATTTTGTGTATTGGTGAGAGAAATTTTATTTTGATAATATATGAACAGCGTGCCTACGAGCAAAAAAGGGATAAGTATAATAAGAAGAGCTCTTTTTAGTTGTGTTACAAAGATACTGTTCCAACGATATTTTTTAATAAATTCAATAGTTCTATTTAATGAATTACTACTCATTTCTCTCCCCCCACAAAGCGATTTTTATATTCATTGGGCGTCATGCCACATATATTTTTAAATCTCTTGAAAAAATAAGTATAGCTTTTAAACCCGACCATTTGATGCACGATAGTTGGTTTTATATCATTCTCCCGTAATAGTTTTTTTGCTGCTTCAATACGTATTTTATTCATCATGGAAGTGAAATTTTCGTTTGTTTTTTGTTTAAACAGAACGGAAAAGTAAGCAGGAGATAAAAAAACGTGAGAGGCAACATCTGCCAAAGTTATATCCTCACTGTAATTTTTTTCCATAAACTCAATGGCAGTATCAATTATATCTGTGTTTTTTTGTGTAGAAACTTTTGGTTGTTCAAACTCATAGTCAAGCATTTCAAAGACATTGTTAAATATTTTTAGAATTTCAATTGAATTCTTAATTTTAAGCTCTGAAAATAATGTGGTACTTATCTTCTTTATATTGTCTTCCAAATAATTTTCAAGAAGGTTATCTTCTGTAAAAGTAATTAAATCAAGTGTATTATAGCTGTATTTTATTATATAAAATTCCATAGTACTGCTGAAGCGTATTATAGAATTCATTGCATCAAAAAATCTGTAGTATTCACGTTTCCATATATTTTCAAGATAATCAGAGAAATTATCGAGAGTTATTCTCACAACTGCGTGTTTAAGGTTTATATTTTCCTCTTTCAGCCCTGAAGTCTGCCATTGATATACAAGAGCCGAATTTGCTTTTATTGTTCCGTAAAATATTTGTGAAAAAATTTGTTGATATGAGAATAAAAGAGGATTAAAGGCATCTTCTTCAATTATTTTTTCTTTTTTTAACTGTTCCGTTAATTTAAAAAGAAGATCCACCAGCTCGTTATAAGAAATAGGTTTCAGAAGATATCCTTTGACATTGTTTTGAATTGCAAATCTTGCGGCATCAAATTCACTGTATGCACTCATGAATATAATCATTGTGTCAGGAAAGCATTGTGAACATTCAGTTACAAATTCTATACCATCCATACCGGGCATCTTTATATCGGTAAGGACAATGTCAATTTCATTTTCACTCATAAATTCGAGTGCTTGTATTCCGTTTTTATATGTACCGCAGATTTCAAGATCAAGATTTTCACACTTTAGCATTTCTGCCAGCGAATCAGCGAAATTAGGCTCATCGTCAATAATAATCATTTTGAATTTTCTCATAACTTTTCCTCTCACAATAAAAATCAAAGCAAAATTTGTTTGTGACACAATTATATCATACTAACTGTCTTGAAGTCAAGCGTGCTAAAAAAAGAGTAATCAAATCAATAAATTGTTTATTGAATTCAAAAATGAAAAATGCTATACTTATTTTACGAATTTATTTAGTGGAGGCGAAAAACTGATGAATAGTGTCATCGATTCACAAAAAACAGTTATAACAAAAAAGAAAAAGTTTGATATTGAAACTCTGAAGCTTTATTCGTTGTGTGCAATACCGCTTCTTTTGGTGTTTGTTTTTTGTTATGTGCCAATGTTTGGTATAGTAATAGCGTTTAAGGATTACCGTTTTTCAAAAGGAATATTCGGAAGTGAGTGGGTTGGACTTAAAAATTTTGAACTTTTTGTTACTTCTAATGATTTTTGGAAAATAACAAAAAACACATTACTTCTGAATTTTACATTTATAATTTGCGGAACGGTAGCAGCAATAGCATTGGCAATTTTATTGTTCAGACTTGTAAGCAGAACAAAAACTAAAATTTTCCAGACAGTACTTATTACTCCAAACTTTATATCTTGGGTTATAGTTTCATATATGGTATATGCGCTTTTGAATCCTGAATTTGGTCTTATAAATCAGCTTCTCGGAATTTTTGGAAAAGAAGCTGTGGATTGGTATTCAAAGCCTGAAGCCTGGCCTTTTATTCTTACAGTAACTTCTATATGGAAAAATGTAGGTATGGATTCGGTAGTGTATTATGCGGCACTTATGGCGATTGATAATACTCTTTACGAAGCTGCAGAAATTGACGGTGCGAGTCGTTGGAAGCAAACTGTACATATCACAATTCCTGAACTTGTACCTCTTATCACAATTCTTACTATTCTTAAAATAGGTGGAATATTCCGTGCAGATTTTGGACTTTTCTACCAGGTAACAAGAAATGTTGGTGCACTATATCCAACTACTGATGTTGTGGATACATATATTTTCAGGATGATGCGTGTTGTAGGAAATATGGGACTTTCTTCTGCTGCAGGTCTTTTGCAATCGCTGGTGGGATTTGTGCTTGTTGTTCTGACAAATTATATGACAGGTAAAATCGATCCTGAAAGAACGCTGTTTTAAAAGGGGGCATTTGATATGATAAATACAAGAAAAAGGAAAAAAATGCAAATAGGACTTACAGCTGTTTTTATAATTATGTGTTTGGTTGTAATTTTCCCTTTTTGGATGCTTGTTTCAATATCAATATCTGCAGAGGCTGATATTGTACAGCATGGGTATGCAATATTTCCAAAAAATATAGATTTTTCAGCTTATAAGTATATTTTTGAAAAGCCTGATGCTGTGCTTAATGCTTATAAAGTTACCGCAATATTTTCTTTTGCATCTATGGTTCTGGGGGTGCTTTTGATGGCAATGCTGGCATATCCGCTTACAGAAAGAAAGTTAAAAGGGAAAAAAGCAATTTCATTTTATCTATATTTTACGATGCTCTTTTCAGGTGGACTGGTTCCGCTTTATATGTTAAATACCAGATATCTGCATCTTGATGATACAATTTGGATATATATTATACCTACCCTTATAAGTCCGTGGTATGTTTTTATGATGAGAACATTTTTTCAGGGAATACCCGGGGAGATATTTGAATCAGCAAAAATTGACGGTGCCGGAATATATACGATATTTTTTAAAATGGTTCTTCCTCTGTCTAAACCGGTTTTGGCTACTGTAGGACTTTTTACTTTTTTAGGAAAGTGGAACGATTGGTATACTTCAATGCTCTATATAAATGATGATAGCCTTATAAGCCTACAGTATTTATTACAGCGAATAATGGAAAATCTTGAGCTTTTGAATGATGTAAGCAAAAATAATATAAATATATCGCTTGAAACTAATATTCCTTCCGAAACTGTGCGTATGGCAATGGCAATAGTTGTTGCAGGACCTGCACTTGTTATATTCCCATTTTTCCAGAAATACTTTGTTAAAGGTATGACGGTGGGAAGTATTAAAGGATAAAGGAACAAAAAGCAACTATAATCGTTAAAAATAAGAGAATAAAAAATAATATAAAAGGAGAGTTTAAAATGAAAAAAATGAAAAAAGCAGTGCTTTTTGCACTTGTAATCAGTATTTTGATTGGTTGCGCAGGATGTGGTGATAAGGGAGGTAAGAATTCTTCTGAATCTGATGTTCCTGTGCTTAGTTGGTATGTACCGGGAAGTAAACAGGCGGATATTGCAACAGTTATGGCTGAAGCTAATAAAAAGCTTGTAGAGGATATTGGCTGTAAGCTTGATTTACAGTTTATTGATGGTGGTGCTTTTACTGAAAGAATGAACATGATGATGGCTTCAGGAGCAGAATTTGACTTGTGCTTCACCGGATATGTAAATCCATATATAAAAGGGATTGAGCAACAGGTGTTTGAACCCCTTAGTGAGCTTATGGATAAAGAAGCGCCGCTTTTAAAGGATGCGTTACCTGATTATCTGTGGGATGCGGCAACTGTAAACGGAGAAATTTATGCCGTACCTAATCTTCAGATATTGGCATCTGCAACTGCACTTATTGCACAAAAGGAGTATGTAGACAAATATAATTTTGATTTAGATGCAGTGAAGAATATTGATGATATAGAGCCGTTTTTAGAAGTCATTAAGCAAAATGAGCCGAATCTTTATGCATATTCTCCTGAAAACGGTGTAGGTCCCTGGGTAAATGGTATTGAAGAACCTATGGGAACATATATGGTAATTCGTCAGGATGATCCGCAGTGTAAGGTTTATAAACGCTATGAAACTCCTGAATATCTCAATGCCGTTAATACATTAAGAGATTGGTATAATAAAGGCTACATAAGAAAAGATATTGCCAGTGCAACAGGAAACTCAGATAAGGAAAAATCAGCATTCTGGTCGGGTTCATATAAACCGGGGCTTGCTGAAGATCTTAAGAAAACTACTGGCAAAGAGGTTGTTGTGAAAGTTCTTTCACCCGGACATATTACATCAAATATGTGCGTTCAGACTATGATAGCGATCTCAAATACAACGCAGGATAAGGTAAAAGCGGTTAAACTTATTGAAAAGTTGAATACTGATATTGAATTTTATAATCTTATTGCCAATGGTATTGAAGGAAAGCACTATACAAAAACAGATGATATTCATATAAGCCGTATAGATGACAGCGGTTATACTCCAAATGCAGACTGGATGTTCGGAAATCAGTTTAATGCGTATCTTTTGGAAGGAAAAGCAGATGACACCTGGGAACAGACTCAGGCGCTCAATGATAATGCAACAAAATCAAGACTTTTAGGATTTTCATTTAATTCTGAAAATGTAATAAATCAGTTATCACAGTGTGAAGCTACAGTTTCGGAGTTTTCAGCATTAGAGAATGGTTCAATGGATCCTGAAGTAATTATTCCGCAGTTTGCAAAAAAAATGGAGGACGCAGGCTTTGATAAGGCCGTTAATGAACTTCAGAAGCAGATTGATGAATTTCTTGCTTCAAAATAAAACAAAAAATAACAGTTATCGGAGGATACAATGAAAAAAATTCTAATATTATGTATGGCTATTGTTCTTGCTTTTTTCTCTTTTCCTGTTGCGTATGCTTCCGGAGATTTTACAGCAGAAGCGAAGATAAATTATTATGACGACACCGTAACCGTAAGCGGAAATATAGGAAGAGGAAACGAAAGAATATTAATTGTTGATGAAAATCCTTCGGGAAGTGAAAAGATTCAGCATCAGAGAAGCTTTCTTTCGGAAAGCGACGGAGGTTTTACATATACTTATAAGGTTAATTCTTCGTTTTCAGGTGTTTCGGGGATACATAAAGTGTATCTGACAACAATCGGAAATACGAATGCCGAATGCACCTATTATTATGAAAAAAGTGAAAGCGATTTGCTTAAAAATAAGATAAAGCTTTTTATTGAAGCTGATAAAACTACACTTGCGACATATCTTGCCGATGTGGAATATTGTGTGCTTTTTGGAGCTTCGGGAAATGAGCTTTATACTAAAATGGACAAAGAGGAGCTTGCCGGAAAGTGTGTAGTTGCTCTTAATGCATTAAACATAGATGAAAATATACAGCTGACAGTAGACAAGGTAAACGAAATTCTTTTGACCTACTCACTTCTTTGCACTTATAAAAATTCAAAAAGCGAGCTTTTATATAAGGATGGAGAATTGCTTTATAAGGATATTATAAAGGCGGAAGAAATTGATAGCACCTACAATGTTACTGCATACAGTATTTATGAAAATATTATAAGCGACTCAGGAAAGCAAAAAATAACGGATTATCTTTTAGGAAAGGATTATACCGATTTGGCAGATTTTCATAAGAAGTTCATTGAAAAAACTATTCTTATATCACTTACAAATGCCAAACAAAACGGATATGGTCATATAAAGACTATTCTTGCACCGCAAAATCTTAATTATCTGGGGATTATATTTAACCGCACTCTTTCAGATGCAAATGCTATGACTATTGCTTCAAAAACAGCCGGTTATGCTTCTGTAAGTGAGCTTCAGCTAGCATTAAATTCTCTTCCGACAGATACAATAATATCCGGTGGCTCTCCGACAGTAGGTGGATTTTCAGGAAGTAGCTCGGTAGGAGGAGGCTATACGGTGGATAAAAATATTGAGGAAATAGTTCCAAATAAACCTCAGCCACAGGAGACATTCTCAGATATGGGAAATGCCAATTGGGCAAAAGAAGCTGTTTATGCACTTTACAATAAAGGAATAGTTTCGGGAACAGGTGAAAATAAATTCTCACCTTCTTCATCACTTCTTCGTGAGCAAATAGCAAAAATTCTTTGTTTAGCTATGGAACTGTCGCCTGCTCAGGGTGCTTCTCATTTTTCTGATGTTAATCCGAACGAGTGGTATGCTCCTTATGTAAATGCACTTTTTGAAAAAGGTGTTATAAAAGGAAAAACTGAAGAAAAATTTGGTGTTGGAGAAGAAGTAACAAGGGAAGAATTGTGCACAATGATTTATCGCGCTATGCCCGAAATATTCAAGGGAGAATACAGCGAAGTTTCTTTTTCTGACAATGTAAATATTGCGGATTACAGCAAAGAGGCAGTGAAAGCTCTTGCAGGAGAAAAAATTGTAAACGGATATTCTGATGGAAGCTTTTTACCTAAAAACAGCTGTACAAGAGCTGAAGCGGCAAAAATCGTTTATTCTGTTATAATGAAAGGAGAGTAACACAAATGAATATTAAAAGAAAAGTATCTCTTATCTTAATATCGGCAATTCTTTTTTCATTCGGAATTTACAGCTTTGCTTATGCTTTGGATGACGGTGTGTTTTATAACACTGTTGATATATCATCGTCAATTAACGGAAAAGTTTATCTTACAGAAGATAATTATAAATCTGTAACAATAGATAGTAATGACGACTTTTTATCCTGGGGAGGAGATACATATCGTCATAATGTTGCACTTTCCTGGGAAAGTCTTGAGCAACAGATGACAGACGGAGTTTTTATTTCAAAAAGCGGAATACCGTATAAGCTATATCCCGAAGGTGCTATCTCAATAAAAGGGACAAATGATGCAACTACATATACAAATTCTGTAGAGGTTGATATTGCTGACGGAAAATATGAAAAAGTAAGCTTTCTTGCTTTTTCTGTAAACGGTTCAAGCAACTTTAATGCATTTACGGTAAAAATAAATTATACAGACGGAACTTCAGATAAGCATAAAGCTAAGCTGTCTGCGTTTGCTGCTTATGATGAAGCGGATGCAACTGCAGCAGGATATGTGAAAACATATTTGCATTGGGGCGCAAATCTTAATAAGGGAACGACAATAACAAGCTTCGGTCTTGATAATAGCAGTAAAAAAATAGATGAATTTTCATTCATTCCGAATTCCGGAAAAACAGTTGCTTCGGTGACATTTTTGAATGAAGGCGGAAGCAATTACGGAAACTGGTATGAGCCTGCAAAGGTTCTTGCATTATCCTTAGGACAGAAATCTATAAGCTCACTTATAATTGAAGTTTTGCCGATTCCCGATGACATCACTTTGGATAATCTTAACGATACCTTTGATAAGATAAAAAGCATGGAAGACTCTATGCTCGCACAGGGAATAACGGAAGAAGAACTTACATCGGAAGCAAAAGCAAGGCTTGATTCGGTAAGAGAGAAATGCGAACAAATAAAATTCGAGTATATCGACAGTCTTGTTGAGGCGTTGCCCGGATTGGATAAGGTGACACCAAACACATATTACGATATACTCAGTCAAATTGAAAATCTTGAAGATGAAATGGAAAAATATGAAGTTTCGGAAGATGAATTAACTGAAGTTTCAAAAACAAAACTCAGCGAATTAAGAGAAAAACTCAAAACAGTAAAACCCACATACACGATGTTTGACATATCTTCATATCGCAGTTCAAAGCTTTTTGTATATGAGGATGCAAAAGAAAATATTCGTATTGACAAAAAGCACGATTTCTTTAACTATGGTCAGGCAGGAACATATTATAACAACTATGCACTTTCCGGTGACGCACTAAAAGAAGCAGTGGGTGATGACAACATTGTTGAAGATAAATCACACATTCCGTATCTTATAGACAGTGATTTGACAATTCCGGTTTCCGGAAGCGATTATGGCATTTCAGGTGTGGATAAAACAGAAGTGGATCTGCCTGACGGTGCTTATTCAAGCGTGAATTTTCTTGCATTTTCTCTTTCGGGAACAGCACCATACGGTTCAACAACAATTACTCTTAAATACGATGACAATTCAACAACCGTATTTAAGAAATATGAAATAAAACCTCAAATTGGAAACGACAGTGAAAATGATGACTGGGTTTTTGGAGTTCCGAGTTATGCTCATTGGAAAACAGGCTATCTTGACACTGTTTCATTCGATACAGCAAGCGGAAATTATGGTATTTATACTTATGAGGTTATTCCCGAAGCAGGAAAAATAGTGGATTCAATTACTTTCCAGAACACAAACACTTATCTGGGTTGGTATGAAAAATTCAAAGTTCTTGCAATATCAGCAGTTGATGAAACTCCTGAAAAAATAGAAGCTTTCACAGAGAAGAAGCTTTCGGAGCTTAAATCATTGGCAACTATTTCATCTGAGGATTTAAAAGCAATAAAAGCAAATCTGAATAAGCTTGAAGAGCTCGGAAGAGATACACAGTCTTTAAACGGAATTGATGAATTTGAAGGCTTGTATGAAAATCTTTTTGAAGTAAAGAGCAGCAGTGTTACATCAGAATCATCTCAAATAACCGTAGCTGTTGAATTATCAAAAGGAGCTGTGAATTTTGAAAGCGATAAAATTAAGCTTTATTCAGATGATAAGGAAATAAACAGCTCATATATAGATTTTTCTTTCAGCGGAGAAAACGGGGAAACTGATAAAATAATTATGAAATTCCCGAATTTCCTTGACTATGATTCGGAATATAAAGTGGTTTTATCAAAAGATATAAGAAGTGCTTATGATGAAAGACTCACTCTTTGTAAAGACAGGGAAATAAAATTTCAAGTCGAACCGACTGTATATATCTATGATCTTAAAGCAGTAAGTTCAGGAAAGGAAATCACTCTTGAGGCACATCTCTTAAATGAAACCGATAAAAATAGTACTTATGCGATTATGTTTGGATTATATTCCAAAGACGGAAGACTTTTGGACTATCTTTTCGATGAAGGTAATCTTGAGGCAGGCGAAGGAAAAATATTTACAGATAAAAAATTGACAGTTCCCGAAAACGAAACAGACTACACCGTTGAATTTTATGCAATTGACAGTAGTGAAAACAGAAGACTAATATGGGAGCCGATTGTTTTGATTGGAGGTTAAAATCAGATGATGAAAAAAAACCTTTGTGTAATTATGACGATGCTTTTAATATTTTCTGTGAATGTATGTTGTGCATATGCTGAAAATACATCTTTTTCATATAAAACCGTTGATTTAACACCATATTATAATTCACAGGCGTATTTAAACGCGGACAATTGTAAATCTGTAACAATAACAAGCAACGATGATTTTTTGCCGAGCAATGACACTTACAGACATAATACAGCCTTTGACGCTGATTCGGTTGAAGCGATGAAGGATGATAAAGGTCTTATATACAATAACAGCGGTGTACCCTATGATATTGATACAACGGGAGCTATTCATGTAAGAGGCTCGTATGGCGGTGTTACTTATAGCAACGGTGCTGTAATAGATATTGAAAACGGAAACTATTCAAAGCTTGATATTCTGGCATATTCCAACACTATATATTATGAAGATACATTTTCGGTCAGGCTTACTTATACAAACGGTAGCACAGAAACCAAATATATTACGGTAAATAATGCAGGAAACGGTGCTTCTGAAAATGCAATAAATATCGGTTCTTATATTCATTGGGTACCGAATCAGAATTTAGGTTCAACAATAACTTATGGTAAAAGCGGAAGTTTAACGGTTGATACCTATATAATCACAACAGATGAGACAAAAGTCTTAGACAAAATACAGCTGTATAATAAATCAAGTGCTTCTGAAGGAAGCAGCACTTATCAGGCATGGTATGATGTTGTTAAAGTTCTTGCGCTTACATTAACTTATGGCTCGGATGAAGCAATTGAGGAAAAAAACATCTATAAAACCGTTGATATAGATTCGCTTGGTGTTGCTGATTCGCCTATCTATACAGATGACGAAAACCATGAAAATATTAAGCCCGAAAAAGAAGATGATTATCTTTCCTGGGGCGGAGCAGAATATCCGAATAATTTTGCCATTGACCGCGTTTCTTTATCAGAGTATATTGAAAATGATATTTTAACTGACTCAGACGGAGTACCGTTTTATATGCCTCTTAATAAAGCAATTGCGGTAGGTGGTAAGGACAGCATATCAACCGTTGTTGATCTGGAGGACGGAGCTTATTCGGAAATAGATTTTCTTGCTGTAAGTGTAAATGGTTCAACAGATGGCAGCTCAGACAGTAAATTTACAGTTGAGCTTTTGTATACCGACGGAACACGAAGCGAGGAGCAAATAACGCTGAAAAGCTTTAATGACAGTGATGAAACGGGTTGCACTGTTGATGCTTATTTATGCTGGGAAAAAAATCCTGAAATTATCAATTTTGAACTTACGGGAACAAAAGCCAATATAAAAAAATACAGAGTAACTCCTCAATATGATAAAATAATTGATAAAATTGTTTTTTCAAATAAAACAGGAAATATGTATTTTTCATATACCTTTCGTTCAAAAATACTTGCTGTTACAGCCGTTAAAATGCGTAAGCAGCAGGCAAAAGCAAAATATGAAGAAATAATACAGCTTCTTTCAAATAAAGAAGAATTGAGTTATTCCGATGTTATGATGGTTGATTATATTAAAGAAATTATAAATCATTATGAAACCCTAGGCGGAAGCATAAACGAATTAAACGGATATGACAGCTTTGAGGCTTTGGAAGCGAAGGCAGAAGAAATCAAAAATTCAAATCCTGCAGAAATAAATATTTATGCTACACCCGATGAAGCATTATCAGATGTAAGGGAAAACGCAGTTTCCGCAAAAAGTCTGTTCCCGGAAGCTTCGGTAAATGTGATTTTAAGAGGCGGTGATTACAGATTATCCGAAACACTTTATATGTATGGTGATAATGGAATAACCTATAAAGCTTATACAGGTGAAAAGCCTGTAATTAAAGGAAGTAAGCTTCTTTCGGCAGACAGCTTTGAAATTGCAGACAGCGGAAGTGTTTATGACCGTCTTCCTGGAAATTCAAAGGGTAAAGTAAAACAGATTTCTCTTTTGGAGCAGGGAATAGATATTGAAAACCTACCTGCCGCAATGAATCTTTCGCTTTATGTAGACGGTAAAGAGCAGGAGGTTTCACAGTATCCTGACGGTGAAGGCAATTTTGCTCTCGGCGGAAAAAGCACTTCTTCAGACATCTTTATTCCAAAAGATGAAAAGGGCTTGGAATGGAGTAAAATTGAGTCTGGTGATTCGTATATCGGCGGAAACCTTAGTACCGATTTCGGAATTTATACAAAATCCGTTCTCGGAGTTGATGAAATAAGCGGAGCAGTCAAGGTTGACACAAGCAACATGGGTTCATTGAAGTCTGATCTTATGAAATATAAAATCTACCATCTTCCCGAAGAGCTTGATAGTCCCGGAGAATGGTATGCAGACCGAGAAAACGGAGTTTTATACTATTATCCTATGGGCGATTTGAATGGTAAAACCATTGAATTTGTATGCAATGAAAAACCGCTTATTCAGATGAAAAATGCGGATAATATAACATTTTCCGGTATTTCATTTTCGCAAAACGGAGGTGTTGCAATAGACGCTTTGAAAAACGGTGCTGAAAGCTGTGTTTCAGATCTTACAGTTTTGGGATGTTCATTTTTTGATCTTCAGTCGGGAATTAATGTTATTATGGGTGAATATTCGCCTCTTGAAGACTATGAGTCTGACGGTGGAGAAAACATAGTTATAAAAGACAGCAATTTTTATAATATATGGGGAAAACCCCTTTCAATGTACGGCGGAAAAAGAATAACGCTTACAGAAAATAATTCTTATGTAACCAACAACTATTTTTACCGTTGCGGTTACAAAGGTCATTCGTATTTTAATGTTACCTTTGATTATACTGTGGGAACGACAGTTGAAAACAATGTTTTCCATACTATGAGAGGTATTGCGGTAGGCTACGGAGGCAATAATATCAAGCTTCGCTATAATGAAGTATATAATGTTATGCGAAACGGAACTGACGGCGGTGCTCTTTATTCGGGAAAAAGCTATTTACTCCGTGGGAATGAAATAGCATATAATTACATTCACGACCTCGAAACCTTGCCGAACGAGGGCCACAGTGCAGGAAATAATGTGGGAATATATCTTGATGACGGACTTTCGGGACAATATGTTCATCATAACATAATTTCCGATGTCGGAATCGGAATACTGTTTTACGGAAGTGACAATACTGTTGAAAATAATACTATAGTAAATTCAAAGCTGACACCTGTTTCTGCACAGGTTGGCGGTGCACAGCTTTCGGGAACAATGAAAGATGATATGGTCACTCTTATGGAATCTGAATACCGCGACACATGGGTAGCCGAATATCCGATGCTTTCTGAAACTTATGCAGATTGTTCAACTCCAAAGAGAAATATACTGAGAAATAATATTTTCGATTTGAATCCGATAATAGCCTCTGATTTTCAAAGCGGTGCAACGGATATATCAAAAAATTATACTCTCGGAATGAGAAACAACTCACAGTTTGAAAATCCCGAAAGCGGCGATTACAGACTGAAATCATCAAGCGGCTATAAGTGGCTGCTGCCCTATATTTTAAATACAGGTAATTTTGATATTGAAAAAATCGGACTTTACACAAATGCAGCAAGAGAAAATATTCAGCCTTTTTCAAATGAAGAAAAAGCCTTCGGACTTTTATATCCGAAAAATGGAGAAAAAGTTAATTCGGGCTTGAAGCTTAAATTTTTATGGGAAAATTCTTTAGGTGCAGACGGATATGAGCTTGTTATAGCAGAAGACAGTTCTATGCAGAATATAGTTTATTCTGAAAAAGTCGGTTATAACAACGCCGCAGTTGATATTTCAAATTTTAAAGGTACGAAATATTATTGGTGTGTTTATGCAAATAACAGCTCACTTAAGCTTAGCGGCAGTATAAGGAGTGCAGAGGTTTATGAGCTTTTGCTGCCCGAGGTTTATGCTGACACCGAAAAAACCGAAATGATTGATATTTCTTCATGCTTAAATGAAAAAACAGCCCTTTGGGAGAAGGAAAACGTTTCATCATCTCAGGAAAGCTTATACTACGGAAATTATATTTTAAATAAAACCTATATTGAAAAATATCTTGATAAAAACGGCTGTATAAGCTTATTCGGAACAAAATACCAATTCCCGCCTTTAAGCGGTGAATACGGTGCGGCAGGAAATTATTCTTCCGACTTAACAATACCGCTTAGCGAAATCAGCTATGAAAATATATCAATTCTTTCTCATATTCCGTCAGGAGGTAACCTGACATCAGAAATAAGCATAAACTATTCAGACGGAAGCACTGATGTTTATACTCAGGACAGCGGAATTGAAACAAATGGCAGCTTTTTTGTACCGGCTCTTAACTTAAGCGGAACAAACAACTATTGGATTTGCACTTTGACTTCTTACGGTATAAAGCCCGATAAAAATAAAAAAGCTGTAAGTATAACTCTGAAAAAATCTGTTGACAGAAGTGATTCACTAAATATATATGCAGTAACCGCAAAAGCAACCGATGCTCTTTATCTTTCAAACCGAAGAAGTGCAGAGGCTTCAGCGGACATAATAAAAACGCAGAAAAATAACGGACTTTTAGAAAATATAACCATTGAAACCTTTAATATTCCGTCAGAAACCACAGGCGTTTTTACAACGGAAAAAGAAGGGAACGAGATTTTTATTTGGGAAACGGGTACCTTAAAACCGTTTACCGAAAAAATAAAAAATTAAAGAAAGGACGAATTTTTATGAGTAAAAAATTCAAAAAAATTTTATCAATCCTCACGGTCGCAGCTTTGCTGCTCGGAACTCTTGCAGTTTCTCCCGTATTGGCGGAGGATGCAATCACCACCTACAAAACAGTTGATATAAGCGGAGTTTATAACTCAAAGGCTTATATTAGTGCTTCAGATTTACAAAAAGAAATCACAATTGAAAGTGACAATGATTTCTGGTATTTCGGCGGACAGTTATATTACAACAACTATGCTCTTGATAAAGAAGCAGTTGAAGCATTAAAGGATGAAAACGGACTTGTTTATGACAAAAACGGTGTACCTTTTAACTGGAATACCGAAGGTGCAATCACAATCGCAGGAACAGACACATCAAAGCAGTCAGATGCCCAATATTCAAACTCACAGACAGTTGATGTTCCTGACGGAAGTTATTCAAAGCTTCATTTTCTTGCTCATATGATTGCAAATGAAGCTTCATGGGTTCCTTTTCATGTAACCGTAACATACACTGACGGAACGACTGCAACAACTGCCGTTGATTTATATGGACAGGATCAGAATATTGAAAATGCAATTTCTGTTGGATATTTTGCTCATTGGGTACAGGGTAAACAGGAAAAAGTAACATTTACAAATGATTATTCAAAAAATAGTGCGGCAGTGAATACATACACAGTTGCTCTTGATTCTGCAAAAACTGTAGCTTCAGTTAAATTCTATAACAACTTATCAAACTATGCTTGCTGGTATGAGCATGCAAAGGTACTTGCGTTAACTTTGGAAGGGGATTTTCTTACAGATAAAATTGAGGCTATCCCTGCGGCAACAGATGTAACAAAAGGAAACGCTTACAGCGTTAAAACAAAAATTGAAGAAATCGACACAATTCTTAAAGAAAATAATATGACATTAGAAGATTTGCCCGAAGCTTACGCAGAAAAACTTACAGCTGTATCTGCTAAAGCAAATGAAATTCTGGCAATTATTGAAGCAACTACAGAATATACAACTGTTGATTTAACACCCTTCAATAATTCACAAACCTATCTTAATTCAACAAATTACAGCTCTGTTACATTAAACACATATGATGATTTTATGTCTTTTGGCGGTGCTTCATATCTTCACAACTATGCTTTTGATAGTGACTCGATTGAAGCTTTAAAGACAAACGGACTTGTTTATGATAATAACGGTATTCCATTTGATTGGAACACAGACGGTGCAGTTAGCATAGGTCTCGGAACACAAGATAGCCCATATGTTGGTTATACTTTCACAAAGACAAACACTGTTGATGTTGAAGATGGAAAATATTCAAAAATTGATTTCCTTGCCTTTAACTTCAACGGTTCGGCACCATATTACAATGTATTTTCAGTTGAACTTCAGTATACAGACGGTTCCAAAACTTCAACGGCTGTAACAGTAAACAGCAATAGTGGTCATACAGCAAATGCTATAGCGATAGGGACATATGTTCACTGGACCGCAAACCTATTCCCCGGAGATACAGTAACATCATTCGCTAAAAGCGGTGCGTCATATGTTGACACATATTCAGTTGATGTTGATCAGGCAAAAGCTCTTGATAAAGTGAGATTTTATAACAATGGTACTTCAACAGCATCATATGCATATGAAAAAACAAAGGTTCTGGCTTTAACTCTTGAATCAGATAAGTTAAATACTGCTTTATCAGCAGTGCCTGAAGCAAGCGCAGTAAGAACAGGAAATTTGGAATCTGCAAAAGCCGCAATTAACAACCTTGATAAAGTTTTGGCTGCACAGAATAAGACATATTCAGATTTAACTGAAGAAGAACAGGCAAAAATCACAACAGTAAAAGAAAAAATTGCAGAGCTCGATGCTGTGATTAAATTAAGCGATACTTACTCAACTGTAGATTTATCTTCCTTTAATAATTCACAAGCGTATGTAACAGATTCAAACTACATTGCGGCAGTAGTTGAGAGCAATGATGACTTCTTCACATGGGGTGGCGATAATTACAGACACAATCTTGCGTTTAACAAAAATTACATTGATTCGTTAAAGGTTGATGGTTTGGTATATGATAAAACAGGTATTCCATTTGATTGGAACACAGATGGTGCAATCAGTATAAGTGGATCAAATGCTGGAGTTACATATACAAATTCAGTTGCAGTTGATATTGAAGACGGAAAATATTCAAAGGCTAATTTCCTTGCATATTCTGTCAGCGGTTCTGCTACCTACCATGCATTCACTGTTGAACTTCAGTATACAGACGGAACAAAGGCTTCTGAGCAGATTGACATAAACGGAATGACATCAAATGATGAGACAGCAATAAATATTAAAAATCATGTACACTGGACAACCGGATGCACAATAGGTTCAACAATGAAATACGATGCTGCAAGCTCTGCTTCAAACTCTGTTTATACGTATTCTGTTAATGCTGATAGCGGAAAAACACTTGATAAGATCAGATTCTATAATAACAGTAATAATTACGGGAATTGGTATGAACAGACAAAAGTTTTTGCTTTAACTTTATCAGACAACGGAATCAATTCCGAAATTGATGCACTTCCTGAAATCGGAGCAGTTACTGCTGATAATGCTATAGAAATTAAAAAAACTATCTGGGAAATAGAAGAAAAAATGGAAGCAAAAAATGTTTCAGAAGAAGAACTTACAACTGAAAGAAGAGCTAAACTGGCAGGCTTAAGATCTGTTTTGAAATCTACACTCAGCTCTTTATACACAGATGTTGCTGTTAATGAATTTGCATTAAACACTTCAAATAATTCTGACGGAAGCCTTAACGCTGATGTTTCTGCTGAAATTATAAACTATTTCGATGAAGCTAAAAATGTTTCGGTTATTATGGTGGTTTATGATGGCAATAAATTAAGCAGAACAATAGAAGTGAAAGATATTTCAGCAAAAGCTGACGGAATAACTTCAATTGATGAAAGCTTTAAGGTTAGTGGTTTCGATAATCTTGAAGACGGCAAAATCAAAGTATTCCTCTGGAGCGGTCTTGGAAATCTCAGATCTCTTTGCGCCGGAAAGGAGTATGCCAGGCAAATCGGAATAACCGGTGCTCTTAATTCAAATATCAAATACACAGGTAGATGGGAAGCAACAAAAGAAGGCATGAAATCACATTGGAGTGGTGCTTATGCCGAAACAATATTCACGGGGACAACATTATCTGTTGTACTCGGTGATACAGCTACGAATTTCTTTGCTGAAATCGACGGAACAAAAACTCTCTTTGAGAATGTTTCAGGTACAGTTAAGCTTACAGAAACACCACTTTCAGAGGGTGAACATACTCTTAAAATTTACGGACAGTCAATCAACAAAAATATAGAAATTTTAGGATTTGTAATTGATGACGGTGCAGAGCTTAAAGCGCCTGTCAGCGATAAGCTTTTAATTGAATTTATAGGTGATTCAATAACTGCAGGACAGTGCCAAGATTTAGTAGATGTTACAACGAGCTACTCATGGAAAACACTTTCCGATAATGAAAATATCGACAGAGTTATTGTTGCACAGCCGGGAATTACTTTGGTAAATGATTCATACTACTGGTTCGACAAGGGTATGAGCGAGCTTTACTTCAAGCTTGATGGTTCAAAAACAGCTTATGAATCAGTTGACTATGATGCTGCAAAATATTCACCTGATATAATTGTTGTAAATATAGGAACAAATGATCAGTCAAGAATCTGGACAGGAGAGCAAACCGACGTAACTACAGATAAAATCACAAGCACAATGAAAACATTTCTTGAAAATGTAAGAGCTGCTCATCAGGATGCAGAAATATTTGTGTTAAGAGCATTCCATGGATATGGCGCACAGTATATCAGTAGTGCGGTTAATGCACTTTCGACTGATACAAAGCTTCATTATGTTGACACAACCGATTGGCTCGATGAGGAACAGGGAAGCACAGATTTCTATGATGATTTGCATCCGACTGCTGAAGCACATGATAAAATTGCAACAAAGCTTGAAGCAGTACTTGGTGAGTATATCACAAAATAAGTATTTTTTAAAACAAGGGGACTGTTTTTACAGTCCCCAAAACTGAAAGGGTGACTTTATGAATAAGAAAATAAACTTTATTGCAGTAATAATACTTAGCCTTATGATTATAGGGCGAGGAGCTTTTTCGGTATCTGCGGCAGAGGAAAGAATTTTGCATGTGAGTCCCAACGGTAATGACAAAGCTGCCGGAACTGTTGACTCGCCTTTGAAAACTCCGGAGGGAGCAAGGAAAAAGGTGCGTGCAATGAAAAAAGGTAACGGAAATATCCGCGTGATTTTTCATGAGGGCGACTATGAATTCACAAAGCCACTGGAATTTAACGGCGGAGACGCAGGCACAGAGTGGGCGAAAATATTTTATGAAGCGGCAGAAGGCGAGGATGTTAATTTTGTCAGTTCAAAAAATATAGATTTTTCGGACTTTTCTTATGTCAGCGATAAAGCGATTCTTGACAGACTTCCCGAATCTTCGAGAGGCAGAGTTATTCAGATAGATTTGAAAAAAAGCGGAATAACCGAGGAACTTGAGAATGTGGATTTTTCAAAAAATCCAGGTTCGGTATGCAGTGATATTGCCCTTTATTTGAATAATAAGGAGCAGATGATAGCGCAATGGCCGAACGGCAGATGGAATTTTACAACTGCAGGTACAACCTACGATAATAAATCCACCTTTCGTTCAAAGGATCCCGAAGTGAAAAGATGGGAAAACGCAAAGAACTGGTATTTATACGGTTTTTTCTCTCAGGACTATAATTTTTTCGGAGTAAACGGATCGTCGGTTGACAAGGACAATTATGTTGTTAAAGTTGCCAATATGGGTGGCGGTATTATTCAGGATACTGCAACAAGAAGATATCAGGCGTTTAATTTGCTTGAAGAGATTGATGTTGCAACGGAATGGTATATAGACCGCGAAAATCTTATATTGTACTATTTTCCACCTTACGAGCTTTCCGAAAATGATTCGCTTCAGTTGTCGTTAAACAGAAATACAATGATTAAATTCAATTCTTACAATAGCAGAAACAAAGACAAAATGTACACCGTTTTTAAAAATATAAACTTTTCAAAAACGCTTGGAAACGCATTGGAAATAAATGCTGACAATGTAACGGTAGAAAATTGTATATTTGAATTTATAGGCGGAGCCGCCATTGAAAGCTCGGGTGAAAATCTTTATATTGAAAATAATGTTTTTGCTCATGTAAACAGCTATGTAATGCGGGCTGTCGATTATTATACGGATAATAACACAAAGGATTCGCCGGTTTATTTCAGAAATAATTATATCTATGACTGCACGAATTACGTAGCGCAGGCATGTCAGGCGATTGCTTCAGAGGAACAGAATTTTACGGTAGCAAACAATACCTTTCATTACTCGCAGGGAGCGGCTATGTCTGCCGGTTGGACCTCAAGAGAAAATAAGTTTATGTACAACGAGTGCTATAATCTTATGAAAGAAAGATCCGACATAGGTATGGTTTACAGCGGTAAAAGCAGGTATTACCATGAAAACGAGTACGCCTACAATTATTTTTACGACTACAATCAGAAAACAGACTTCTTTGAAGCGGGCGGTCAGGGAATATATATGGACGACCTCTTTGGCGGAGCATATATTCACCATAATATATTGGTAAACGGCGGCGGAGGTATACAGATAGGCGGCGGACACGATAATATCGTTGAAAACAATATAATTCTTGATGTTGCAAACACGCCACTTTTGACTGATAACAGAGGCGAAGTGTGGACAAACGACTGGCTTTCCTTGCTTTTACCTCATGCTCAGACTTCTTTGGATTCAAACCGTATAGTAAAAAGAAATTCGGGTATATGGGATTCTATCAACAATGAAATTTTTGCTCCGCTTAATAATGTTCTCGTTGATAATGTTTCAAACTGCAATTTCACTTATAATCGGAGATTTGAGGAGCTTGGTATTATTGAGAATAATATAAAGGTTGAAAATAAAGACAGCTTTGTAGATGCACAAAACGGAGATTACAGAATAAAAAGCACTTCACAGCTTGCTTCATCACTTTCAGATCCGTGGACAGAAAATGATTACGATTTGTTTAAGGTTGGAGCGGAGACAGCTGTAAGAGAAAGACTTTTTGAAAGAAACGGCGGATTTGAGCTTTTGTATCCGTCAGATAACCAAAAGGAAGTAAACGCTCAGAAAGCGGAGCTTCACTGGGAGCAGGCAGACACGGCAGATATGTATGTTGTTACAATTGCAACTGATCCTGAAATGAAAAATGTTGTTGAAACATTAGAGGTGCCATACAACAGAGCGGAGCCTAAGAAGCTTGAAACAGGTGAAAAAACATATTATTGGACCGTTGAGGCAAAAAACAAAAGCTTTAAAACACAGAAGACCTGGAAAACATCTTCACAACCATACAGTTTTACCACATCAAAGTATGATATAATTGATTACGCAATGCTTGAGTACAATATGCATGACGCTGAAAGTCTTAAAGCTATTATGAATGAAGAAACCTATGAGTCAGATGCAATTATTAAGGTGGAAAATTCGCTTTCTGAAGCACGACGTGTTCTTTCAATGCCATACGGAGAGGTAACGAAGACAGATTATACAAACGCTGTAAGCGGACTTTGGCAGGCTGTTGATTACGCAAATAAAAATAAAATCTACCATTATGAAAGCATAGCGGAGGAAACCTTCAAAAATACAGATAAATGGATTTTACCTGAAGGGGTAACCGCAAATGTAGGAGAAGGAATTACATTTACTACCGAGGGTTCAAAATCTTATGCCGTAAGCGAAGATAAAAAAACAAACGTGGTATACAACTTTAAAGCAAAAATAGATTTTGACAATGGAGCGCCAAACATCGAATCAACCTTTGCAACTTTTGATTTGTTCAGAGAAAAAATAGGAAAAGTTGCCTGGGAGGATACAGGCTATATGATCATTGTAAAGCAGCACAAAATTGAGCTTCAGAAATATAAAAACGGTGCCGGCGGTATTTTTGATACTGCTGAAAGCAGTATAGTTTCAGATGAAGGCTGGCACGAATACAGCTACGGACTTATTGAAGAAGCTGACTGTTACAGAGTTGTATTCAGAATAGACGGTGAAACAATATTCGATTACCCCGACTATGATAAAAATCTCACAAACGGATATATGGCGTTTGCAAATGTCGCTCTGACATCACTTTCTCTTGACTATTCTGAAGCTACCTCAACCAATGTGAATGAAACGGTATATGCAGTATCGCACAGCACATATTCCGATTCAGGAAGCTGGACAGACAGAGATAACTCAAGAGTTTCAAATACCGTAGGTGATACTGCGGTATGGGATATTACTCCCGGAATGGGACGCAAAGAGCTTTATATTGCAGTGCCTTCAGAAGCAGATTACAGCGGAGTTTGTGAAATTACCGTAACCTATGACTATAACAAGAGTCGTGAGGGTGAAGAGGTAATCAAAACCTATACCGTAACAAATGAGAATATAAAAGACGGCTGGTGTTATCTGGATGCTGACGATGTACAAGAGGGCACCATAACGGTAAAAGTAACAAATATAAGCGGAAAGGCGCTTGAAATAAGTGCTATTAAGACAGTAAATGCAGATTAGAAGAAAGGAATTAATATATGAAACGTTATTTTTCAGTTTTTATAATTTTGATTATGGTTTTTATATGTGCACCGATGACAATAGCAGAAACAGGGGAAACGATTGTTTCCCCTGCAGATGCACCTGAAATCAGCTTTGTTAAAATGCTGGATTTGTTTGCGGAGGATGAAAACGGTGACTTTGATTCAGCTAAAGAGATAACACGTTCCGAAATGGCAGAAATAGTTTACAAGGTCGCTCGCCTTTCTTCAGCACAAAGCTCTTTTAATATACACGATATAGGTGATTATATAGCGTATGAACGCTATATCAACAGCGCTGTTGAGAACGGAATACTTACACTTGATTATGACGGAAGCTTTTATCCTTGGAGAGTTGTTACCGTAAATGAGGCGGGAAAAATCATTGCAACTATGCTCGGTTATTCCAAAAAAGCAATTGCCCTCGGTGGATTTTCATCAGGATATACAAGCGTTGCGACAAGTCTCGGAATTTTCAAAGGAATAAACAAAGGATACAATGAAAAAATCACTTATGCGGATTTTGCCCGTATGCTTTATAATTCTCAGGATATCGAAACATTAGAGCCGATTGTTGTTACAGAAGAAACGGTAAGTTATCAAAAAACAGGAAAAACCTTCCTTAATGATATAATGGGATATGACCGCATTAAGGGACAGGTTACCGATAACGGAATAACATCTCTTACAGGTGATACTCAAATAAGAGCAGGTCACGTCAAAGTAAAAGGCGTTACTTTAAAAACAACGGAAAACTCTTCTCATATTGAAAATTATATCGGAAAAAATGTTATAGCTTATTCTACATATACAGACAGCGACATAGAAACCCTTGTTGGCTTTTTTGAGGACGGAGAAAGTCTTGTTTATGACATAGATTCATTTTTTAGTCTCGAAAAAACAAGTATTACATTTGATGTAGATGACAAAAAAATAACTAAAAGAATATCATTAACGCCTACTGTGATATATAACGGCAAGGCTGTGCAGTCCTTTGACGAAAGTAATTTTGATTATGATTCCGGAACGGTTACACTTATAAGTTCAGATGATACGACTGTTTATGACGTTATAATAATCGAAGGCTATGTAAGCTGGTACATAACGGCTATTGACGCTGAAAAACGTATTTACACAGATAAAACAATGCATCCGACAAATGTTTTCGGTGAAGAGCTTTCATACGTAGACCTTGACGATGATAACAGCATTATAAGAATATATAACCACTACGGGCTTGCATCTGATATTGAGCATATCTACACAATGACTCTCGTTGATATTTGTAAAAACGGTAACTTTATTAAAATAATAATTGCCCCGAAAGGTAAATTTGATGTAACCGTTTCGGAGGTGCGTAACGGTAATAAAGTGATTATTGACGGCATTGAGTATGAGGTTTCTGAAAAATATTTAGCTCTTGGCAACACAATGCCAAATCCGGGTGAGACATATAGCGTTTATTTAAACAGCTTTAACAAGATTGTCAGAATAGAAGCGGCAAGCGCTTTGTTTCAACATAATATAGGTTATCTTATCGAAAGTGCCCCTGCTGAAGGACTTGACGGTGTAAGACTTCATATGCTGATGGAGGATGGCAAAAACTACGAGCTTGAGGCTGCAAGCAGAGTAAGACTTATCAGTGGAGATGGCAGCGCAAGCTCACTTTCGGAAGAAAATCTCTATAAAAATATCCGCGGATATTCAGGAATAGTTCTTTACAAGATGAATGACGACGGTGAAGTAAAGGAACTGGAGCTTCCTGCGGAAGTAGGCGCTGAAAGAAACAGCGGAAAGTTCGGGTGCATTTATTCGGGATCGGGCTATTATGAAAGCGGACGTAACAATGTTGACGGATTGTTTGCTCTCAGCCCGACAGATACAAAGGTATTTGCAATAAATCTCAATGCCACGACAGATGACAAAAAATATACAGTTACAACGATGAACGATTTTTCAGGAAACACGGATATTATAAAAAATGCTTATAATTTTGAAAACGAAAGCCTTTATGCCGATTATATAACAATTGTAACAGAGAAAACCGCGAATTATGCTGTTTCACTTGATTGGCTTATGATTACTGAAATAAGCAGGGCACTTGATGAAGACGGAAATCCATGTATGAAGGTGACGACAAATTCCCTTGGGGGAGCTGCACCGGAAAAAATTCTTTATGCAGATGAAGATGTATTAAAAAATGTTTCTGACGCTATGCAAACAGATAACAAATACGATATAAAGGTTGGCGATATTGTAAGATGTTCTACATCTCTCGGAAAAGTACGAAAATTTGAACTTCTATACAGATCCGATATGGATAATGTAACCGATTTATCCGGTAAAAAAGGCAATTTTGCAGGGACAATCGGTTATCTGGACGGTTCAAGACCGGGAGTTTCAAATCCGTTCAGACTCGGAGATCCGAATATCAATGCAGGTTCATATACGACTGTCGGAAGAACGATGCTCGGCTATGCTTACAGCATTGATTCAAGGGGCTACCTTACATATACAACTCAGGATTTAAGCTGTATGCCTTATTCAAATGCAGCGGACAGCAGATATTTTACAGAGGTTACATCATTAGGTGCAAATGTTGTACTTGTCACATACAGCGGTGATAAGGTAAATGTAAGGCAAGGCACAAAATATGATATTTTAACATATAAGAATGTCGGAGAAAACTGCTCAAAAATACTGCGCTATTCTGAATACGGAACTACACACAGATTTGTTGTAATTAACGGTGAAATAGGTGAATAAATAATTATACTGTTCAAGAGATAGGAGATAAAAAATGGATATATCTAAACTTACGCTTCGCGAAAAAATAGGGCAGACAATGATAATGCTCTGTACACCTGAAAAATTTATAAAAGAATACGGCTCAATTGAAAACTTTATAAAAAAATATCCTATAGGCGGATTTTATCCGTGCGCAGGGCTGGAAAAAGGCCTTATGCGTATTGTGGATAAGGATGAATGTGACAAGGCCATATCGGAATGTAATAAATATTCAAAAATTCCGCTTATTATGACGGCAGACGGAGCAAATGACAAAAAGGGAACAGTATCATTCGGAAGTCAGATGCTGCTCGGTGCGGCAAACGATATTGAGCTTGCGTATGAATTCGGAAAAATCAGTGCAGAGAAAGTAAGCTCCTGTAATATCCACTGGTACTTTTCACCTGTTGTAGACCTTAATATGTCATCTTTGAGTCCGGTTACAAATACAAGGTCGTTATCTGATGATCCTGATATTGCAATTCCCCTGGCAAAAGCGATAGTAAAAGGAATTCAGGATGCCGGGGTTGCCGCAACTGTTAAGCATTTTCCGGGTACTGATGATAAAGAAAGTGTAGACCCTCATTTAGCACCTATTAATAATAAAATTTCAAAAGAAAAATGGGATGCAACTAACGGAAAGGTGTACAGCGAGTTATTTAAAGACGGTGTTATGTCAGTTATGATGGGGCATCAGAATCTCGTTTGCTATCAGACAGAAAAAGTAAACGGAAGATATTTGCCGTCTACTATGTCAAAAGAGGTTGCAACCGATTTGTTAAAAGGAAAGCTCGGATTTGAGGGTGTTATTGTTACAGATGCACTTGTTATGGGTGGCTTTACCGGTGCTGATGGAATAGAAAATCAAGTAAAGAGTTTTGCGGCGGGAAACGATGCTTTATTGTGGCCTGATGTTAAATATATGGATTTGGTTGAGGAAAAAATATTAAACGGTGAAATTCCTATGTCAAGACTTGACGATGCAGTAACAAGAATACTTAAACTAAAAGAAGAATTAGGTATTCTTGACGGAAGCTTCAAGCCTAAAGAATACGATGTGAAAAAAGCTGAAGAGGTTTCAAGAAAAATAAGCGAAAAAGGAATTACCCTTGTGCAGAACGAGCTTAATGTTCTTCCTGCTAAAAATCTTAAAAAAGTTCTTGTGGTTTGTGTAACACCGTCAGACGCCGCTTATGAAGCTTTTAAAAATCTGAAAAATGCATTCTCAAAATACGGAATTGAAGCAGAAATAAGACGCGATATAGTTCAGGACGAATTTGAAGAAATTCAGGATAACTATGATTTGACCGTATTTGCTTTGCAAAGAGTAACGCATCAGCCAATCGGCCCTATGCAGTTCTGGGGTGATAACGCCGCTTCAATATGGGCATCAAATTCAGGTGATCCTCATAAAAAAATCGTATGCTCATTCGGAAGTCCGTATCATTATGAATACTATAGTGAAACTTCGACTACATACATAAATGCATATACAAATACTCCTACAATGCATGAAACCTTTGTAAGAGCAATAACGGGGCAAATTGAATTTAAAGGTAAATCACCTGTTAAGCTTTCTTAAAAATATAAGGGGAAATAATTATGGTTATTAATGTAAAAAACACTGAAGAATTATTGGATGCGATAAATAATCTGCCTTCATCTGATGAGCAAGCTGTTATTAAGCTTTTGGAGGGCAGATATGAAATAAAGGAAACAATAAATTTAATCGGCAAAAAAAATATTAAATTTGAAGGTGAAAAAGATAAAACTATTCTGGCAGGCAGTATCAGGATGAAAATTCAGGATGGCGAAAATTATAATTCACGCATTAAATGTTTTGATTTGAAAAATATAGGAATTCCGGAAATTAAAGCTATAGGTGGAGGTCCTTATTCGGATTTTTGGTTTGACTATGAAACAATGAAGCCATTTTTGGAAGATACTGTAATGGGAATAAATTTGTATCATAATAATAAAATAATGCCGGTATCGCGCTATCCTAAGCAAGGGTTTATAGGAATCAAAGAGATATGTGGAAAAACCGATGTTTTAGAGCCTTACGGAAAAGTAGACGGTTGTGTGGAAGGTTATATTATTCCTGATGATAATAAAGTATATACTTGGGAAAATGAAAAGAATGCAGTTTTAGTAGGTTATTGGAGATTTGACTGGGCAATGCACCGACAAAGAATTGAAAGTATAAAAGATGGTGTCATAAAGCTTGATGAGCCTTACGACAGCTTTGGTTACAATAAAGAAAGAGGTCATTTTTACGGAATAAATCTTTTGTCGGAGCTTACTGATGAAGGGGAATGGTATTATGACCATGAAAATGAAAAGCTTTATGTAATTCCTTTTGAAAGTCAGGAAGAATTTTCATTTTCTGTTTCAGAAAGAATATTTGAAATCAAAAACTGCCAAAATATAGTTTTTGAAAATATAATTTTTGAAGAAACTCAAAAAACTGCATTGCGTATGTATGATTGTAATAATATCGAAATCAGAAACTGTGTTATCAGAAATACCGGTTCGTGGGCTGTTATCGGAGAAAACTGTATTAAGACTACAATAAGTGGTTGTACGGTCTATTCAACGGGTGGAGGCGGAATTGCTGTTGACGGCGGTGACAGAAACACATTGACAGCCTCACATAATATAATTGAAAATAACGATGTATCTGATACAGGGCTTTGGGACAGGGTTTACACTCCGGGAATAAGAATTTCAGGATGTGGAAGTATTGTAAGAGAAAATAAGACGCACGATGTTCCCAACAACGGAATACTTTTTCACGGAAACAACCATCTTATTGAAAAAAATGAAATTTATAATGCCTGCTATGAGCAAAATGACTGCGGTGGTATTTACTCAGGAAAAGACTGGAGCTGCCGTGGAAATGTGATAAGATATAATCATTTCCATGATATGCCGGGATATGGCGGTAATGGCTGTATGGGGCTTTATTTTGATGACGGATTTTCAAGTGCGGAGGTTTACGGAAATCTTTTTGTAAATGTAAAAACAGGTATTCTTATCGGCGGCGGTCGTGATTTTGATGTCTACAGAAATATGTTCTATAATTGCAAAACTGCAATAGTAATAGATGACAGATTTAATAACTGGGCAAACGGAAATATTGGGATTTTGATTAAATATCTTGAGGCAGTCCCTTATAAAAGCGATATATGGAAAAAAGCATATCCGGAGCTTGAGAATATTTTGAAGGAAGAATATGAGTTTCCCGAAAGAACAAAAATATTTGATAACAGCGGAGTATGCGAAAAAATAGTTTCAGCATCAGGAAAGACACCGCAGTATATAATAGACGAAAATAATGTGATGTTATAAAGAGTGTCTAATGTTGTCGATAGGAGATATGAAAATGAAAAAAGCATTAAGAATAGGATACAATCGTTATTACAGAGAGGATATATTTAAGGAGCATTTGGAATATATCAAAAAGAATAAAGCAGTTATTGATGAAGTAACATTATTTGCAGAATTTTCTCATTACGGTTACTGGGATTTGGAAAATTCCGCCCAAAATGCAGAAATTCTGAAGGACAGAATTAAACGCTACAAAGAAATTGGTATACAAAGCGTTGGTATAAATTTGTTATGTACTATCGGACATACAAACGAAGCATGGTCAGTTTTGCCCAAAGCAGACCTTCAGTATCAATTGAATGAAAATGGAATTGAATCCAAAGGTCTTCTGTGTTATTCAAATGATAAATACTTGGATTACATATCCAAAAGATATGCTTTATACGCTGCTACCGGAGCTGATTTTATCTGGATGGATGATGATCTCCGTTTGCAAGGCGGATGCTTTTGCCCAAAATGTATACAAAAATTTAATGAGATAAATAAATCAGATTATAGCCGTAGTGAACTGATCGAATGTTTAAAAGCTGACAAAACGATGGAAAACTGTTGGAACAGTTTTGTTGATAGCTCCATGCTTAACCTTTTTGCAACTATAAAAAATGCAGTTAAAAATACAAATCCTGATGTAAAAATAGGCTATATGAGTATCCCGGACAACGCCATCTGCAGTTGGATAAAAGAAAGCGAAGCAACAAAAGGTCGTCCAGGTGGTGGCTTTTATGATGAACGCACTCCATTGGAGGTTTTTCAGAAGGCTTTTTATGTTCAATATCAGATAGCAAAATATCCTGATTATATATGTGATATTCAGTATGAATATGAAGCTTTTAATTATCAGTCGCTTAACAGATCTGCTCATTTTTCAGAGCTTGAATCAACATTGGCAATTATGTCAGGATGCTCCGGAGTGTTATATAATAATGATATATTTTATGATCGCCGGATGCTGGCAGATATGCTTACTACTTCCGCTAAAAAATGGGAAATTTTAGTGTGCGCTAATCGTTCCTGTAAGCCTGCCGGCATTTACTGTGCCGGTTTTCATACAGCAAAACTGTTAAATGAAATAGGAATCCCTGTTACCGCATATATAGAAAATGCCGTAGCTGCAGTTATATTGGGTGATGAATGGAATGAAAAAACGGATGAAGAAATCACGCAAATAATGAATAAAAATGTTTTTACAGACGGAAAAGGAATGGGAATGTTGTCTGAAAGAGGATTTTCGGAATATTGTGGCGGACAAATCAAAAATATCTATGATAATGGTATGGCAGAACGTTTTGGGAACCATCTGTTGAACGGCAACTATATGAATTATTATCGTGATGTGTATATGAACTTTAAATATTATATAAACAACACCGGAAATGCGTACGATTTTATTCCATCAGAAAAAGCAGAAATCATATCTTATCTTGAAACGATAACGCACAAGAGTTTGGGGTGCAGTTTATATGTGTATAAGCATGAAAGCGGTATGCGTTTTGCAGCAGATGGCTATCTTTTCCCTAATTCGCTCTGCACAGATGCGAAGAAAGAACAACTCGGAAATATAATTGATTGGCTTACAGAAGGCAAATTGCCTGTAAGAATAAAAAAACATGTCAAAATAATGCCGAATGTTACAACAAATTCTGACGGTGGTATGAATGTTATGCTTACCAATGCGTCATTTGACGGCACAGGAAAATTTGAATGTGTCATAAGAAGCAGTAAAAAATTCTATGTTATTAACTCCGTTGGTGAATTTATACCTACAGAACAAACCTATTCAGCAGAAGAAACAACTATTACAATTTCTAACATAGATGCATGGGATTATATTCTCCTAACAAATATCACGCAGGATTGAGCCCGGATGTTTGTCAGTTGTTATGAAGCTTTACATACAAACCTGACTAAAAAAGGAGAAAGATAAAATGGAGATTATAAAAAAATTATCTGAAAAAAGTAAAGATATATATGAAAATTCGCCTGTTACTATGGCGTTTTTGGGAGACAGTGTTACGCAAGGCTGTTTTGATGTTTATATAAAATCATGTGGCGGTTTAGAAACATATTTTGATTCCGGGCATGCTTATCATTCGTATCTTAAAAAAATAATTAACACTTTATATCCAAATGTTCCGCTTGCAATGATAAATGCAGGCTTAAGCGGTGGCACGGCTGAGCAGGGACTTAATAGACTTGAAAGAGATGTCTTAAGATATTCTCCTGATTTGTGCATTGTTTGTTTCGGGCTTAATGATTGTTGCGGAGGCAGTTTAGATACATATATATCTTCATTAAAAGAAATTTTTGTTTCGCTTAAAGAAATAAACTGCGAGGTTATTTTCCTTACTCCAAATATGATGTGTACTGAACTCAGCTGTCATATTAAAGATGAAAAAATATTGAATATTGCAAAGTCTATTTCAGAAGTTCAGAATAATGGAACACTTGAAAAATTTTTAAACGAAGCTAAAGCACTTGCGGAAAGTATGGGTATTTCTGTATGTGATTGTTATTCAAAATGGAAAAAGCTCTATGACGGTGGTGTAAATACAACTGAACTTCTTTCAAATCATATCAACCATCCTGTTCCCGAAATGAATAAGCTTTTTGCGTATAGTCTTATTGAAACAATGTTTAATTGAAATACTAAATAAATTGAGGTAATTATGAAATTAAAATTTACATGTAACTGGAGTTAATATTGGTGAGGGGATAAATATATTATGAAAATACTTATTATAAGACATGCAGAACCTGATTATGAAAATAACACTTTGACAAATAAGGGATTTGTCGAGGCAGAATATCTTTCGGATAAACTTCAGCACAGTAATATAACGTGTATTTATTCGTCACCGCTTAGCAGAGCTTTTTTGACTGCAAAGCCAACAGCTGAAAAAATAAATAAAGAAGTAAAAATATGCGATTGGCTTACGGAGTTTGATGGAAAAATAATTTTAAACGATGAAAAAAGAATCCCTTGGAATATATTGCCGAGAATATGGCAGGAAGAGGCAGAAGTTTTTAATATAAAAACATTTAAAAAAAGTAATTTGTATTCATCAGACAATATGCCGGAAAAATATGATTATGTAATAGAAAATTTTGATAAATTATTGGAAAATCACGGAGCAAAGAGAGAAAATATAATTTATAAGGGAGAAAATAATAACGACACAATTGCGATTTTTTGTCATTTTGCACTGGGAATGGTGCTTGTCTCCCACTTGGCTGGGATTTCTCCGGTTCTTTTGTGGCAAACTATGTTTTTACCTACATCTTCTGTTACAGAGTTTGTAACAGAAGAGAGAGTCAAGGGAGAATTTATATTTAAATGCAAGCAAATGGGAGATACTTCTCATTTGTACATAAAAGGTGAACCGGTGTCGAATTCAGGATTATACAGTGAATTTTTTGGTGGTGAAGGTGAAGGGGCAAAGATGTAAATATTGACATGGACTATCGATAAATAAGGTTTGCATCTAAACCTTATATCACTTATATACGAAATGGAGTAATTATTATGTATGACAATATATTGAACGATTTTCCGAAATTAAAGGGAGAAAAAGATGACGCACCTAGAATACAGCGTGCAATTGATGCAACTGAAAACGGTATTTTATGTATTCCAAAAGGCGAATATATGATAGGACAAACTATATACATACAAAACCGTTGTTCGCTTGATATGCACCCTGCGGCTCATCTTGTTGCAACAAACGAAATGGATTTTGTTTTTGTTTATAAATCGGATAAGAATTATCATGCGTTAACGCTTTTTAATGATGATGGAACTATTTATGATAATCTTGGCCTCTTTATAAAAGGCGGCGATATTGACGGAAACGGTAAAAGTGCTCCTGCCGGACTATGATGAACTTACTGAAAAACAAAATACTTTCAATAAAAACAAAACGTTTATTGAAAGCAGTTCTGAAAATATATCAAATACAGAAGCAAAAATCAAATCTTTGACAGATGAAATAGTTACACTTACAGATGAAAGTAAATGCCTTGAAAAAATCGGTGAAGAAAAGCTCAAACTTGAAACTGAAAAGAAAAAACAGCAGGAAGAAAAAACAAAACTGGAAAAGTTGGACAAAGATATTGACAATTTAGTAGAATTATGTTTGAAGTCTGTTAAAGCTCATAGAGATTACACAAAAAAATATTTTGAGGCAGACACATTGGATGATGAGCTGAAAGAAAAAACAAGGATTTACCTTGAAGCACAGGCGGGGATTTTAGCTGAAACTCTGGAAGCAAATAAACCTTGCCCTGTATGTGGCTCAACCTCGCATCCGAAATTAGCAACAAAACCCGTAGATGTTCCAACGAAAGAAGAGCTTGACATTCTTCAGGACAAGTTCAATGATGCAAATACTGTTGCAAATAATGCAAGAACTGAAGCGGGTAAATTAAAAGGTGCATCAGACGAAAAGGAAGAAAGTGTTAAAAAAGAAATATCATCACTTTTGGGTGATGTATCATTGGATGATGCAAAATCTGCTATTGCAGTAAGAGTGTCAGATATAGATTCTCTGATAGATGAGATTGATGCGAAGATAGCTGAAACTCAAGATAAAATTGACCGAAAAGAAGAACTTGACGAACTTTTACCCGAAAAGACCTCTGCTCTTGAAAAATCAAAAGAAGAATTAGCTCAAATCAAGGATGAAGTCAAATCAAAAACAATTGAAAATGCATCATTAGAGAAACGCATTACGGAATTAAAAGCAAAACTTACCCTTGAAACAAAGCTTGATGCAGAAAATCAAATAGAAACCTTAAACAAAGAGGCTGAAAGCATTCAAAAAGCGTATGCTAATGCTATGGGAAGACCATATCTTTCCGCAACCTTAGATACTTCATTAAAGCTTGCAGTACCGTCAAAATCCAGAGCAAAAATTTGCTGAGATTTAAAGTTCTCTCGGTTTCGCTTGCCGCTGTGAAAATCTGAAGTTAAGAATGCATGACCTTTATTCCCGACTAAATCGCAAAATCGAGACCATTCTATACATTCAGCTTCACAGTTTGTAAGCCTGTTTGAAATAAGACCAAATTCAGAAGGTTTTTTATTATAACCTTTATTGTCAATTTTTACATTTATCAAAAAAATTCCTCCTTATAGTGCAATAGGATAAATAATAGAAAAAATAAAAATTAAAAAAGATAAATTTGCACTATAAATAGCAGCCAAAATGTGATTATGACAATTTTTTTGATTAAGTTTTTATTTATTCCTTTTTTATCTGTCACGAGTCATGTCACCTCACATTTTTCTGCCTGACAGTTTTCAGTGCCGCATTCAGCTCTGCACCGAGAATTAAAA
>CAZHZL010000019.1:0-36035 GCA_964537245.1 uncultured Oscillospiraceae bacterium | reverse complement strand
AAAAATAAAATAATGGTGTGGATATGAGAGGTATCGCTCTGCCCCTGCCAAAAAATCCTCGTTCGCAAGAACGGGGATTTTTTACTTCTTACCTATTCACTCTTCACTATTCCTTACTATTAAAAAGTGAGAATTTTTTGGAAAGTAATAAGTAATATGTAATAGTGAAAAAGTTTTATATCTGCATCCAAATTGTTCTATCTTGCCATTCATATCCCCACATCGGATAAAAAAGGAAATTTTTTAACAGTCCCCGTTTATACTCAGGCTCTTCTTGTGTGTGTTATATATTATTATTGTTTTGTTTGAATGTCTTGATTTTTGTATTCACGACAGTCATATTATTTTTTTGTCCGACTACTATTCCACATTCGTTTCCGTAAAATATTTTAATTCGTTTATTTATGTTTAAAAGTCCGATATGTTCGGGAGAAGGACTTTCAGCATTTTTCAGTCTTTGGTTAAGTTGTCTTATCATATTATTTGAAATCGGTTTTCCGTTGTTTGCAACAGTAAATAAAAGGTAATGATTTTTCATTCTGCAGGATATGGTGATTGTAGGGTCAGGGCCGCTGTAATCCTTAAGACCGTAGTTGAAGGCATTTTCAACGATCGGTTGAAGTATCATTTTTAGGATATACTGCTCCTTTAGCTCTGAAGGGATATCCCAGATAATAGATATATTTTTGCGGAATCTTGTCTGTATGATATACATATATTTATTTACATACTCAATCTCATCTGAAAAAGTGGTTGTAAACTGAGTATGATCAAGAATACTTCTCATAATTTCTGCCAGAGAGGTTATAACATTTGAGACCTCAGTATCTGATTTTGTTATCCTTATTATACGTGTATTTATCATATTTAAGGTGTTGAACAGAAAATGCGGGTTTATCTGTGATTGCAGAGCCTGAAGCTGAGCCTGCTTTAATTGCTCCACCTGATTTTCTTCACGGGTGCTTGTGTTTTGTATGTAATTTTCAATAAACTTTATTTCATTGAGACTCGTGTTTTCCAGGACTCCGTTTTTATTACTTTTATTTATCATATCAATAATACTAAGGATTGACTTATAGTTTGTTGATGTGGAATAATAAGCCATTCCGATGCTTGAAGCTATAAGAAGTATAAGATAAAAAATCATAAAGCTTACCTGCAATGACCTGTATGTCCGAAAAGCACTTCCGGGCACTATAAGCGTTATGTTTGATTCGGAATAGGCATCCTTTTCTTTATATATATAGTCATTTTTTATTTTATGGAAGCCAAGTGGTTTTTCTGTTGCAGGAACGGTTATGAATTTTGAATTTGAATATATAAGGTTGTTTTCAAAATCAGTTATATATATCGTTCTTTCATCCATTTTTTTTGAAAGAATATTTGTAAAAGTATTTGAATCGTATGTAAAAACTATTAAGCCGCTGAGGTCAGAATTGGTATAAGCGGGATAACAGCAGTAAACAACATTATTTTCGTCACTTATAAGAAAAGATTCCTTTGAGTTTTCCTTGAATTTTTTGTACCATAATTCATTTTTTATCTGACTTGCCTCTCTGTCTCCGATTTTAGATGATACAAATCTATCGTTTTTTTCGCTGTATATAGTGATTGAATAAAGCTCCTGAATATTTAAAAAAGAAGGATTAATCGCTAGATTTATATTTGATATAACGTTATGGATTTCGTTGTTGTCCATTTTATAGAAATCATTTTCCAGATATTTTTTGACATAGTTATTTGCACAAAGCATACTGTTGTAATTTTCGTTGCTTCGGTGGAGATTACTGTAGTTCTGCGCAATTCTCCCTGCTTCTGATTCAAGGTCAGCATTAATCTGATTGCGAAGGTTAAATTCATAAAAAGAAAATACCAAAAGGCTTGCAATCGAAAAGGGAATAATAAGAAAATATAAAAGCTTCGTTAATGTTGAGTGAAATATACTGTTTTTTCCGTATAGCTTTACGGAATCATACACAATATGATTTTTTTTCATTAATTACCTCCGCTGTTGTTCTTTCTGAATTCGTAAGGCGTTATTCCTTCAAGCTGCTTGAATTTTTTATAAAAATAGCTTGTCGTTTCAAAGCCGCATTGAAGTGCAATTTCATCCATTTTGAAATCCTGATTGGAAAGAATCATCTTTTTTGCCTGACGGATGCGGATTTTTGTTATATGATCTCCGATTTTTTCGCCTTCTGACTGAATGAAAATCTGACCTATGTATGCTGAAGATAAATGAAGCTCATTTGCAATCTGCTGTACTGTAAGCTGTTTTTTATAGTTGAGTCTGATGTAATCTTTAATCTGAGTTATGTATTTTGATTCGTTTCTGTCGTTTGTTGTATTGTTGTTTTTTATGATATTGACAGCCTTTCTTATTGAATCCACTATTGCATTGTAGCTTAAGGGCTTCACGATATAAGCAATTATCTGATACTCAATTGCGTATTGTGCGTATTCAAAATCGGCATATGCACTCATAAAAATAATTTTGGTGCTGAGCTGGTTTTCGTAGCAGTATCTTGCAATATCAATGCCTGATATTTCGCCAAGCCTTATATCGGTTATAAGTATATCAACATTGTGCTCTTTAAGATACTTAAGTGCATCCGCACCGCTTGAAAAGGTTTTTATCAGATTACAGTCATACTCTTCCCACGAAATACTTTCATTAAACATTTCCAGAGTATCAATTTCATCGTCAACAACAATTACATTATACATAATACTAAACCTCCATTATAGCTAAATTATATACTATCTTTTATAAAAAGTCAATCAACAAATTATAGATAATTATGTATATTTTATGAAAAAATTGCCCGATTTTTATGAAGAATATGTGCAAAAACAATAAAATGTACACATTTTTCAATATTTTTTTGATTGAAAATATATGAAAATTTTTTTATAATTATAGTATCAAAGTTTTCATAATGGGAGGAGAATTAAAAAAATGGAAACGCAAAAAAAGAAAACTAAGAAAATAAAAACCAAAACATCATCATCGATGATGGAAAGGAAAATTCAGGTAGGCTCAATGGCGGCTATACCGCTGTTTTTAGTTTTTT
The DNA here is from genome assembly GCA_964537245.1 of uncultured Oscillospiraceae bacterium. Taxonomy (GTDB): domain Bacteria; phylum Bacillota; class Clostridia; order UMGS1840; family UMGS1840; genus UMGS1840. The sequence goes on along the minus strand of CAZHZL010000019.1, from coordinate 32,961 downwards.
TATTTAGCTATTTACCAATGATTGGTATCATAATAGCCTTTAAGGATTATAACTATCGCGATGGACTTTTCTTCAGTCCATGGGTTGGATTTAAGAATTTTGAGTTTTTCTTTAAATCGGATATATTTTTAAGACTTATAAGAAATACCGTCGGAATGAATTTGCTTTTTATAGCACTTAATCTCGTCACCTCAGTAGGTCTTGCAGTCCTTTTATATAATCTGAAAAGCAGATTTGCAACTAAAGTATATCAGACAATCTATATAACACCTCACTTTGTATCATGGGTTGTCGGAAGCTACATATTATACGGATTTTTAAATCCGAACTACGGTATCTTAAACGGCTTTTTGGAAAGTATAGGACTTGAGGCAATTTCTTGGTATTCAGAGCCCGAGTGGTGGCCGCTGATTTTTTCCTTCGCGTATGTGTGGAAAGGCGTCGGAATGGGATGTATCATCTATTATGCGGCACTTATGGGAATTGATGAAAGCTTGTTTGAAGCGGCGGCGCTTGACGGTGCAAACAAATTCCAGATTGTGTGGAACATAATGGTACCTTCAATCGTTCCTATTATAGTAATCAGAGTAATTCTGTCAATAGGAAATATATTCAGAGCAGATTTTGGTATGTTCTATCAGCTGCCGAGAAATATAGGAATACTTTATCCTACAACCGATGTAATGGATACATATATTTTTAGAGCATTAAGAGAACTTGATGACTTTGGAATGTCATCAGCGGCAGGGCTTTTGCAGTCTGTTGTCGGCTTTGCAATGGTAATGATAACAAATGCATGTGCTAAAAAATATGATAAAGATTTAGCAATGTTTTAATAAAGGAGGGCAAAACAATTATGAAAAAGTTGAACATGGGACAGATAGTACTCAATATTGCTCTTGCGTGTCTTGCATTTTGTATATTCATGCCGTTTGTAATGCTTTTGAGTATTTCTGTAACAAGTACAGAAACAATTTCAAATTACGGATATTCAATTCTTCCTCGAGAATTTGATTTTACAGCGTATAAAGCAATTTTTAAAAATTCTTATCAGTTAATTCAGGCGTATAAGGTAACAGCGATTTTTTCATTTGTGTATATGTTTTTATCAGTTTTTATGATGTCGCTTATGGGATATGCACTTGCAAGAAATGTCTTAAAATGCAGATATAAGCTTGCGTTGTTCCTTTATATACCAACTCTTTTCTCAGGCGGACTTATTCCATCATACATACTTATAACACAGTATCTTCATCTTAATGATACTATATGGGTATATATTCTTCCGGGTCTTGTTGCACCGTATTATGTATATATGCTCAGAACATTTTTCCAGGGCTTACCTGAAAGCATAGTTGAATCAGCAGTTTTAGACGGTGCAAGTGAATATACAATTTTTGCAAGAATTGTTGTACCGCTTTCAAAGCCGGCAGTAGCGTCCGTAGCATTATTTATGTTTTTGGCAAAATGGAATGACTGGAACACATCAATGCTTTATATAGACGACCAGAAGCTGATAAGCTTGCAGTACTTGCTTCAAAGAATAATGCAAAATATTGAGGTTCTCACAAGTGAGGCTTCTCAGCAGATTGGTATAACAGCAGATGTTCCTGCCGAATCAATGCGTATGGCAATGGCTGTTTTGGTTGCAGGTCCTGCACTTATAGTATTCCCGTTCTTCCAGAAATACTTCGTTAAAGGTCTTACTGTAGGCGGAGTTAAAGGTTAATAAAAAATAATAAAAATATATTTATAAAAACAGGAGGTTTTTTATTATGAAAAAAATTTCATTATTATTAGTCATTATTATGGCTATTTCGATGTTCGCTGGATGTGGAGCGAGAAATGTGTCAGATGATACAAAAAAGGTATCTCTTTACTTACCGTTGACTCAGTTGGAGGACGATGAAAAGGTATTTGCAAAGGCAAATGAAATTGTTAAAGAAAAATTAGGTGTGGAAATTGATTTTTACTGTGTTGACATAGGCTCATATCAGGAAAAAATGCGTATGAATATGTCAGCAGGTAAGGATTTTGATATTTGCTGGACAGGATATATCAACACATCATATGATGCTGCTAAAAAGGGTGGTATTATAGAGCTTGATGCTTTAATTGACGATCACGCACCTGAGCTTAAAAAAGCTATTCCGGAATTTGTTTTTGAAGATGCAAAATTTAACGGAAAGCTTTACTGTGTTCCGAACTATCAGATTATGGCTCTTCCACCGGCACTTTTCATAAGAAAAGATTTGTATGAAAAATACAATGTTGCAGATATGAATATTAAAAATACAAGAGAAATTGAACCATTCTTAGATCAGGTTGCAAAAAATGAAAAGGATGTATTTCCTTTCAGAACAGCTTGGCATATAGATTCTTTCAGAGGACCTTCAGACAATATTCCGACTGAAGGCTATGTAGCTTCCGCATATGTAAGCACAAAGAAAATTAGCGATACCGAATATGCTGTGGCACCTATTTACGAATCAAAGGAATTTAACGATAACGCACAGACAATGCGTGAATGGTATGAAAAAGGCTACATCAGAAAAGATATTGCAAGCGTAATGGATGATACAACAGATTATAAAGCAGGAAAATATGCAGTAACAGTAGCAGGCTACAAGCCGGGAATTGAAGCAGATATGGTAACCGAAACAGGCTATGAATACGTTCCGATTATTATGGAAAATGCAAAAAGAGGCGTAGGAACAGCTACACAGACAGCTTTAAGTATCGGTGCAAACTGTAAGGACCCGGTAACAGCTATTAAAGTAATTGAGCTTTTAAATACAAATAAAGAGCTTTATAACACTCTTGTTTTCGGCCTTGAAGGTGAACATTATACAACCTTAGAGGATGGAAGAATACATATAAACGAAAACACAAAATACACAAGAAGCAGTGATTTTTGGATTATAGGTAACACTATGAACGCACTTATCGAAGATACTAAGCCTGCAGATTACTTAGAGCAGTGCGATAAAATAAACAAAGAATCAGAAATCAATCCTATGAGCAAATTCAAATTTGATAATACTCCTGTCAAGACTGAAATTGCGAACTGCGCAAGTGTATATGAAGAATATAAGCTTATAAGATACGGCGCAGTTGACCTTTCGGAATATATGCCGAAATTCAAAAAAGACTTAGACAGCGCAGGCGTTGATAAGATAGTGGCAGAATACAAAAAACAGGTTAACGAATTCCTTAAAAACAATCAATAGGGGGATATTTTACCATGATACTCGTACCTCAACCTAAAAAAATGGAGTCAAAAGAGGGCACTTTTGCCCTCTACGGCTCAGATATATATATTTCATTTGATTGTCCGGAAAATATTTATATTGCATCTAAAAGATTAAAGGGTGAAATGAAAAACAATGCCTGCGGCTTTGTTAATATCAAAAAAACACTTTCAGATCCCGAAAAAGGTGTATACCTTTGTAAAAACGGTAACGGTGACGAAGGTTATACAATAGATATAACAAAAAATTATGTAAAGCTTTGCGGAAATTCAGATAAAGGCTTATTTTATGCAATAATGACTCTTATTCAGATTATAAGACAAGAGAGAAATACTCTTAGCTGTATACATATAGAGGATAAGCCTGATTTTGAAAGCCGTTGCTTTTACTATGACGTTACACGAGGCAGAATACCGACACTTCAGAGTCTTAAAAAAGCAGTTGATATGATTGCATTCTATAAGTATAACGAAATGCAGATTTATATTCAGCACGTGTTTGCTTTTGAAGGCTTTGAAGAGCTTTATACCGGTAAAAAAGGACATCTTACCGCAGAGGAGCTTATAGAGCTTCAGGATTATTGCGAAGAAAGATATATCGAGCTTGTACCTTCAATAGCTTCAATGGGGCATCTTTTCTTCCTTATGGAAACTCAGCAGTATAAGCATCTTTGCGCAATTAAGGATTATGAGGCAGATATTCCTTTCAACTGGCACGAAAGATTTGAGCATCATACAATAGATATAACGAACCCTGAAAGCGCAGAGGTTATAAAGAAGCTGTATGATCAGATTCTTCCGATTTTCAAAAGTAAAAAATTCAATATCACTTGTGATGAGGCTATGGACTTATGCTATGGACTTGATGTTGACAAAGCAGAAGCCTTTGCAAAATATGTGAGCACCTTATATGACTATTTAAAAGGCTATGGAAAAGAAGTTCAGATATGGGGAGATATGCTTGAGAAGAATCCTGAAATACTTAAGCTTCTTCCGGAGGATATTACCATTTTGATATGGGAATATTATCATCCTCCGAGAGACGAAAATATCGGGAATCAGCTTAAATCAGGGTTAGCTACAATCTTATGTGCATCTACTATGACAAATAATGCACTTATCCCGATATATACCTCAAAGACCGGAAAAGGCTGGGTTTCAATCCCTAATATTAAGGGACTTGCAGAGCTTGCTTTTGATAAAAATCTAAAGGGCGTAATGCTTACGCATTGGGGTGATTATTTCCATACCGTAAACTTCTCATGGATTATCCCGTGTATTGCTTATGCAGGCGAAAAATTCTGGAACGCAGTAAGAGACGAGGATATGGAGGCAATTGACGGAATTGTATCAGAATGGGAATTTTCAGATACGACAAGGCAGGCAATTGCACTTATGAAGAAAATATCTCTTGAGTGTAATTTCAGCTTTGCAGCTTTATGCCGTGAGCATATGATGAAAACATTAGGCGGAAATGACCTTCCGATGAAGCCATATGTCCCTGTTTCCACACCAACCCCTGACGAAAAGAGCGATATAAATAAAGAAAAATATTTAAAAATTGTTGAATATCTTCCGAAGCTTGCAGCGCTTAATCTAGGTGATAGAAAAGATGAGCTTTTGTCAGGCGTAGAGGGCGTTATGATTTTACTTGCAATCGAGCTTGCAAAATATGATCCTGTTCTCCCTCATAAGGAGTTAGCTCGCAAGGCTGAAATATGGCTTGAATATTATATGGCTACATGGAGACAGAGAAATAAAGAAGGTGAAATCCGTGAGGTTGTTGAGTATATCAAGTATTTCACCAAGATACTTTACCAATATTAAAAGTGTTTCAGGAAGGAGAATTATATGAAAAGAATTTTTATATTGATTTTGGCATTTATAATGCTTATATCATCAGCAGTATCAGCAAGCCCATTTGTTGAGCTTGAAAACTGGTCGGTCATTTCGGGCGATGTTGCAAATGATAATTCAGATGTAGCTATCGGTGCAGGTGCATCGGCTGAGCTTAGCTTTGACAGTCTTGATGTATCCGAAAGCGGATCTGTTAGTATTGAAATGAAAATGACAGTTGATAAATACGGCAGATCTGTAAAGCTTCCTGAATTTTTCGGAAAAACATCTTCAGAAGGAGACGCAGTATCTGTTGCATCAACTCAGATAGCTATGACGAAGTTATTTACAATCGGTTCAAAATCGACAGGCGTTAAAGCAGTTGAAGGAACTACATATATTATGAAATATACATTCGATTTTCTGAATAACAGTGTTAAGCTTGCTGTTTATGATGAAGAAGGAAATTTAGGTGGAGAAAGCAGTTCGTGCAATTTCTCAACCGGTACTTCAAAGGTGCTCACCTTAGAAAAAATGGTGTTTACAACTGTAAGCCCTCTTGAGGTTACAGTTTCAGACGTTAAAGTAAGTGACGGAAGCTTTAAGATTATGTCACTTAATGTATCTGAAAATGATGTTGTCCCGATAGATAAGGATATTATTTTTAAGCTTAACGGTGCGGCAGATGAAAGCACTTTAAATAATATTTCGGTGATGTGCGGAGAAGACAGTGTTACATATGAAATTTCAAAAAATGAAAGCGGAGAATATGTGATGTATTTCCCGTACGGTCTTTCTTATAATACCGATTATGTGCTTACCATACCTAAAACTGTTTTAAGTGATGGTGACGGACTTTCATTATATGAAAGAGTTGTCAACTTCAAGACTGAAATGCATCCGTATTATGTGAAAAATATTGCGCTTTCAGCAACAGATTTATCGGGAAAGACTTCAGTAAGCTTAAACGGTACGTTTGTGAATTATATGTCAGCTGACGTTGATTCTTCGGTAATTGTATTGATTTATAATACAAGTGGAGAAATAGTAAAATCTTATTATAAGCTTCATACTGCAACAAAGGGCGGTGAAAGTACCGTTTCCGATACGATTGATTTATCAGGCACAACAAACGCAAAAACTGCAAAAATTTATGTGTGGAACAATCTTTTCGGTATGAATGATGTTATTATAGCTGACTGATAATTTAATTTTAAAAAAAGGAGGGCTATAAAAAATGAAAAGATTTCTTTCGGTATTATTGATACTTCTGATGACTTTTTCAGCTGTTGGTACAGCTGTGGAGGAGAATACTGAAAATGAAGCTTTAAAAATCGGAATAAAGGATTCGGAAATTTTGAATATAGTTGAAAATTCAATGATTTTTCAGAATCTCGATTTTAAGGCAATTATAAAAGGCGAATTTGTTTTTATAGATGAAGACTTGAAAAACATATGTGCGGAAATAAAAAAGGATGATATGATTCTTCCCGAAGCTTTTTTGGAAAAGTATTTTGATATTAAAACGGATTCTTTGAAAAAAGCGGCAGAAAATAAAGACTTAACCGTTCATCATTTCGGAAGTCTTATGATTGTCGGCGAAAAAAATTTAAAGGCAGATAAAACCCTTGCAGGAAAGATTTCAAAGCTATTCGGTGTTTATGCTTCACCAAGTGTAAGCGGTGGAAGCGGAACGCCTGAAAATCCGTGTGCAAGCTTTGAGGTTGCAATGGCGAAGGCAAAAGAAAATATTGAAGCTGTCGGAGTTTTAGGTGATGAATATCACGTTTATTTCAGAGGCGGCGAATATATAATTGAAAACACGATAGCAGTATCAAAATATCAGGTTGAAGGTACTAAAATCGTATATGAAGCATATCCGGGCGAAGAGCCGACATTCACAGGTGCAAAAACTGTTTACGGACGTGAAGCATATAAGGTAACAGACCCTGCCATTTTATCAAGGCTAGACGGTGATTCAAAAAAATATCTTTATGCAATAAATTTAGATGACTACGGTGTTCAGAAGCCATCAACAGACACGGACCCTAATCTCAATACGGTTTATTACGGTGAAGAGACGATGACAGTTGCCAGATATCCCGATGCAGGTGTAGGTGTGAAATACACCGAGGCTATAAAAGCAGATGCGACTGCAGGTGACCCCGGTGTATCAGTGCTCTTTGATTATCCTGTTATGGACAGATGGTCTCAGGCAACAAATGCATGGGTACAGTGCGGATTTGTGTGGCAATGGTATAAGGATTCCATGAAAGCAAAAATTGATAGTACAAAGCGTTCTATTGCAACATATAAAACACCCGGATTCCACCCTATCGGTGCATCAAATCCGATGATTATATATAATCTTCTGGAAGAAATAACTGCTCAGCTTGAGTATTATATTGATCCTGAGAAAAACATACTCTATTTCTTCCCTTATATAACAGATGTAATGGATGGAAGCTTTGAAAATACTGCTATAAGAATCCCATATGTTAAGAAAGCATTTTTCAATCTTGACGGAGTGAAAAATATTGCATTTCGTAATCTTAACTTTGCATATCTTTTAGCACGCTTTATGGATTCAAAATCAGTAAACTCTGTAACCAGCACTGAAGAAAATATAAACTGTCTTGAAATTTCAGGCTGCAGCTTTAAATTCACATCTGAGGATGCACTTTCAGTTCAGGGTGCATACGATACCATCATTCAGAGTAATGATCTTTATCAGATTGGAAAACAGGGTATTATTTTCAAAGGTGGGAATGTTCAGTATGTAAAATGGTCAAACAGCTTTCTTACAAACAATATTCTAAGAGCAACAGCGCAGCTTTCAAGAACAAATACCCGTGCTTTTGATATATCAGGCTGTGGCTTTACGGTTTCGCATAATGAAATTACCGAACATCCGCATTATACCGGTGGTGTAACAGGTTCACACGTTTTTTATGAATATAACGAGGTATATGATACAAATAACGACTATTCACATGATGCCGGTGCGGCGCTTCACTCAGGACGACATGCATATACATATGATCTTAATGTAAGATATAATTATTTCCATGACTTACCTGCAAGCTTAGGTACTGTATACTGGGATGACGATATACCAAAGGCTAACACCTCATACAATATTTTCTATAATACGGGAAACTCACTTTTTGTACACGGAGGAAGCTGGCATACATACGAAAATAATATCGTTATAGACCAAAAATCATCTCAGGCGGCGGCATCTATGTCTTCAGGTCCTGAATACAGATGGGATCCCGCAACTAAAAAACAGATTCCCACAGAGGACGGCTGGGGAAATTCCTTAAGAAGTATTGACGGTACTGTTTCCGAATATTATGCGGAAAATCCTGATTTTCAAGCTATGGTTGAGCTTGGATATGAGGATTACGGAATAAGAGACTGTATAATGCGTAACAATGTTTCCGTAAACGGCGGTCATTATTCGATGATTGAGGACAGAACAAACTGCATATTTGAAAATAATATACAGGTAAATGAAGATATCGGATTTGTGGATATGGAAAACAATAACTTCAATCTTAAAGAGGATGCAAAGATTTTTGAGCTTCTTCCCGATTTCAAGCCGATAGACTTTGATAAAATCGGTATTTATGTTGATGAGTTCAGAACAGAGCTTCCGAGTGTAGGTCATTTTGATATGGCTGCTCCGTATAACACTCAGAAAAACGTTGAAGCCTCAAGTGTTTCTTTCCAGTGGAAAAGAGCGGAAAACACGAATAAATACAGATTTATTCTTGCTTCCGACAGAGATTTTAAAAACATAATCGAAGATGTGGAATTAAACGGAAACTACCACGAGGTAAAAAACCTGCGTTACGGTAAGACAAAATACTATTGGAAAGTTGAAGCTCAGGCACAGGGCAAAAATATGGTTGGTGATAAGGTTGTGAAAGCCAATACACCGTACTTTATGTTTGAAACTTCATTAAAGGAAACTGTTGATAAATCAGACCTTGTAAAACTGCAGACTGAAGCGCAGAAGCTTCTTTCAGATATGACAGAGGGAAATGAACCCGGACAGTATTTTGAGGGAATACGCAAAACTACCGAAGGAATTCTTTCAGAGGTTAATGCTGCTATTAGTAATGATGTACTCAGCCAGAGAAGAATCAATTCTTCTGTTGTACAGCTTCAGGATTCACTTGCTAAAGTAAAAGGCTCAAGAAATCCGCTTGTAAGAGGAATTGAGGATATGATGGTTTATACCGACTGGTCCTTCCAGCCAAATCGCGCATATCTTAATAACGGTGAATTTATCTGGACAAGAACAACCGGCTCAGATAACAACTGTGCGGGCTATAACGCAAGAAAGCTTGGCAACCACGAAATTCTGAAATTTGATGCACAGATTGATAATTTGGGTGACAGCTGGATGTATTTCGGACTTCGTCAGCCTCTGACAACGGGCTCATACCGTGACGGCGGATATTTAGTATTTGTTAAAAAGGATATATTTGAGCTTCAGGTTTACGGAGGTGAAAAGAATTTCTTCAAGGAATATCCTAACGAAGTGCTTAAGGAAGGGCAGATGCATCATCTTGAATTCGGTGCTGTTGATACACCTGAAGGAAATGTATGTGTTACTTTCAAGGTAGACGGAAAATTGGTAATTGAAGAAACTATTTCAGGGATTAATAAATATGCAGGCGGTGAAGGTTACTTCACAGCGTATATGACAGATCCGGGTGTAACACTTCATATAAAACCAACTCAGCAGGAAGCAATACAGAGCGAACAAAAGGAGGAAATTAAATGAAAAGAAGAATAGCATTGATTCTCGGTATGGCATTTTTATTTCAGACAACTGCCTTTGCTATCGGTACACCTGAAATGGAAAAAGGTGTGCTTGACCATGAATTTAATGAAAACAGAACGTTTTATAACGTCTATCTTCCGGACGGAGTGACCGAAGTTCCTGAAATAACTGCTTCGGGTGCCGTATTGGAGAAAAAAGCATCAGGTGTAACCGATGATTTCGGTAATGACCGCATAACGGTATTAAAAGATAGTGAAAACGGGAAATTATATAGATTCAAGTTTCTCACTAATTCAAAAAAATCGGAAATTACCGAATTTTCAATAAGCTCAACCGGTCTTATTACCGTTAAAGGAAACATTGCAGACGGAAAAAATATAAAAACGGTAATCTATGCACCAACGGAGGAATTAAGCGAAATCTCTTATTCACCTGCCACTCTGACAACTCAGAATTCAGAAAAAGCAATTGCATTTTCGAATGTTGAAACAAAAAACACAACGGACAAAACATATCAGTTGTCTGCAGAAGCACTTTCGGGAATGTACAGAGTAGTTTTAGCAGGTAACGGAGTAGATAAAAATGCTTATGCAGAAAAAGAATACTATTATCTTTCTGAAAATTCAAAGAAGATGCTTCTTAAAGAACTTTCTGAGATAACTTCAATTGACGGAGACAACGGACTCACAAAATTCTTAGAAGATAACGGAACAAAAATCAATATAGATTTTTCGGAATATAATTCTTTTTCGGATAAAAGCGTTTTCTTATCAATCCTTTGCGGTGAAAGCTTTGAAGAAAAGCCCGATGATCTTATAGCCGCTTATGAAAAAGCTAAGCTTATAACGAAAATGAATCTTGCTTCCGGTGACGGACTTCTTTCACTTATAAATGAAAACGAAGGCACTATCGGTCTTGATATGACACTTTTTGATGCTATAGAGAATAAAACGTTTTTTAAATCATTATGGAAAAATTCAGGTGCTGATTCTTACGAAAAGCTTGCAGGTTATTTTAAGAAGGTATCTGCAGCAGCGCTTATTTCTGAATCAGACCCCGAAAGCCTTCCCGAAAATCTTTTAAAGACATATAAAATACTCGGTATAACAGATGATACATATAATACGATGAATTCTTTATTAAAATATGACGATTTTATGATTGAGCTTTCAAGAACTGAATTTTCCGATGCAGATGATGTGGGAACCTGGATTACAGCAAATACTACATCTTATAAAAATGAAGAAACAGCAGTAGTTGTACCGCCGATAGTTATAACCCCTTCATATCCGTCAACAGGCGGTGGCGGAGGTGGCGGAGGATTCTCCTCATCAGCTTCATCAGGCTTCAAGACAGACGTTATCCCTGAAGCTTCATACGAGCCTGAAACTGAAAAACCAAAAAGCGGGGCAGATGAAAATCCGTTTACGGATATAGAGTCAGTGCCGTGGGCGAAAGAGGCTATCATTCTTCTGGAGGAATGGGAAATAATAAACGGAGTCGGAGACGGAAAATTTGATCCGCTTACAAATGTAACAAGAGAACAGTTTGTTCATATGATTGTAACTGCATTTTCAATTTCAGGTGACGTGGAAAACGTTAAATTTAACGATGTTGATGAGAATGCGTGGTACTACAATTCCTTGAAGGCTGCAATGGCAAAGAAAATTATAACGGGAATAACCTCAAAAGAATTTGGTACGGGAAAATATATCACACGTCAGGATATGGCAGTAATTTTAGACAGAGTGGCAACCTTTAAGGCTACGACCATTCCAACTGATATGTATCCGGATAAAATAAACGATATAGATAAATGTGCAGAGTATGCAAAAGCATCTGTCACTAAGCTTACAAGAGCAAATATTATGACCGGCTCGGGTGACGGAAACTTTGCGCCGGACGATAACGCAACAAGAGCTATGGCGGCAGTTGTTATATACCGTATGCTAAAGCTTAACTAAGGAAAGGAGTGTAAACAATATGAAAAAAATAATCGGAATTTTATTGGCAGTAATTATGCTTGCAGCCCTTCCCGTTTCATTTGCTTCGGCAGAGGATGAAGCTTTATTCTCATATTCGCAGGAGCAGGCGAACAAATTTTCAGCACTCGGTGTTTTCTCTGATTCAATTATATCAAAAGAAACACTTGAGGGCGCACCGCTCACAAGAGGCGAATTTGCTTCTCTTATGACATTTTTATTCAGTGTTACCCCGGATGGTGAAAAGCTTACGGAAGCACCGTTTTCGGACGTTGATATTGATGAGGCAATTTCTCCTTATATAAAAGCCGCAAAGGATTACCTTAAATTCTATGGCTTTTCAGACGGAACATTTCATCCGGATTCACCGATACTTTATTCTCAGGCTGTAAGAGCAATCTTAAGCAATATGGGATACGATGTAAAAGCGGAAGTTTATGGCGGTTATCCGACCGGGTATATGAGAATCGCAAGTGAGCTTAAGCTTACATCCGGTATCTCAAAGGGTAACGATGAGGAGCTTGATATAAATGATTATCTTAGGCTTATAGAAAATACTCTTGATAAACCGGTGCTGACGGTTACATCAGCAGGTGATTCGGTTTCCTTCGGAAACGATAATAACGACACAGTCCTTTCTTTATATCATGATATTTATTTTATCGAAAATATCTTAAATGCAAATGATATAACAAGCTTAAAAGGATATAATGACACTGAAGGAAAAAGAGTTGTAATAGGAAATACCGAAATAAATGCAGGCGAGGTTTCAGTTTTAAGTCTTACAGGTTATGACGTCAGAGCATATTATCATCAGAAAAGAACAGACTCAAACGGTACTCTTTTATATATCGAAAAGACAAAGGATAATACCGAGCTTTCAATTGCTGTTGAAGATATAGTAAAAAACAGTTCACTGACAGATTTTACCTATGAGGTAAGCGAAGATAAGAAAAAAACAATTAATATAACGCCTGATATGCAGGTAATAGTAAACGGTATCGTTAAACCGCTTTACGGTGTAAAGGATATTTATCCCGATGACGGTGAGGTAGTGTTTATTGATAACAATAACGACAGCAGATATGATATTATAAGCGTTTTTGCCGTTACATCAACTATGCTTATGGGTGCAGTTTCCGAATATGATGAAAAATATTATATTTTTGACTACTGCGACCCGACAGTAAGCATCATTGTAAAATCAAACGACAGTTATCATGCCGACGTTTTGAGAGACGGTCTCAAGGTAGATATAATGGACCTTAAGAGTATGGACGTCTTATCAATAGGGCAGGCACCTGACGGCTCGGTTATAATAAAAGCAACCTCGCAGAAATTTGACGGAGTTATCAGCGAATATTCCGATAAAGACGTCACAATAGATGATAAAAAATATGAGACCTCTTATATATATGATTATACCAAGACAAAAAGCGGATTTTCCGAAATGGAAATCGGAGTAAATATGACATTTTATCTCGATTATACCGGAAAAATCGTTGCAACGGTAAAAGAGAAAACTTCAATGCAGTACGGTATGATTCTTCAGCTCAAAGAGCATAAGGAGGGCTTTGAACATACAATAATGCTCAGAGTTCTTGCAACAGACGGAGAAACGTATGATTATACCTTATCAGAAGACGTTATCTTCAACGGCAAAAACGAAAAAGCCGCAAATGTTTACACTGCTTTAGATACCGTAAATTCATATGATATGGGAAGAAAAGATGTAAGACAGCTTATTATGTTTGAAAAGCCTGAGGGTACGGTTATATCAAAATTAAACAGTGTAACCCCAGGCGGTGAACTTACATACGACGGAAGCTTCCGCATTGTAAACTATTATGACTACTATTACAGCACATTCTCACACGAGGCTTATGTCAATACCTCCACTGCAGTATTCTATATGTATGATTCCGATGATAACTGCGTGGGCAAGCTTGGCGGCTATTCACCTCAGAGTCTGTCTGTCAGAGATGCAACCGTATACTTCTATAATATAGACGACAGCAATCTTTTAACCTCGGTCGTGGTTGAACACCGTTCCGGCGGTGATACCGCAAACCAAAAAGCGGACAATAGTGTAAAATCCTACGTTGTGTCGGGGAAAATCAAAACAGTAGACCAGGACGGTGCTCAGGTTGACGCGCTTTCTCTTACATATACAGACGGCAGCAAGGCATCAGTATATTTAAGTGACAAAACAAATGATGCTGTGAAAGCAGTTTTTGACAGTGCAAAAACAGGTGATATCGTTCAGTATTCGACCGATAACAAGGGAAGACTGAACGGATTTCATATAAAGGTAGACAGAGACCGTCTTGACGATTGCGGCTTTGGCCCGAACTCAGAAAATGTTCACGATTATGACCATGGCTCAGATGCGTATTCTACCATGCAGTTCCCGCTTGTTTCAGCTTTGGGGTATGTTAATAAGGTAGTAGGCGCTGATGTATTCTATACAAGAGGATCAACCGATACGGTATTAAGAAGAAAGACTGTAAGCGGCGCTTTGGGACTTATCGAGCTTAAAAAGAGCGACAAGGATTATATTAAGGTTACACCAAACATAAAGACATCGGATATAATGCCGGGTGACTATATCTTTTTAAGAACAAATTCCAATACACTCGTGACCTCCTGGGCGATAAGAGAGCTTGACTGATAATAATTGGCTTTAAAGTAATAAAAAAATAAAATTATATAAAAATTTTAAAAAAGGAGCGTGTTTTAAAATGAAAAACACATTACGAAAAATTTTATGTACTGTTGTAACAGTATTAATGCTTTTCACAACAGTATCAGCAGCAAGTTATTCAACAGTGTATGACATCTCGGAAGACAACGAAAAAGGTATGACAAACGAAGGAATTTTCTTTGACGGTTCTGCTTATCAATCTGATGCAACCAATAAGCGTCCGCTTGAGGCAATGGTTTTGGATGGAAAAGCAGTAACTTCAATGCCGACAATCAGTAAGAATTACCGTCTGGAAAACGTATTTGTAACAAGAACACTTACAGAGGATGAAAACTTTGCAAATGTAGTTTACTGGGATGACGATGAAAATGCGGAAACACTCCCGGTTGCTGCTGCCGGAAGAATGAGCTTTAAGATAAACTATATTTCAGGGTATCCGCTTTATTTCAACTTAAAGGATGCAAACGGAGACAGTATTGCTTCAGTGGCTGTTCCCGAAAGTGAAGCTAACATCAAAATCAACGATGTTTCATTATGGAGCAAAACTCTCAACGGTTCATGGCAGGCAGGTGCAAATCAGACAGTTGAAGTAACTCTTGACTATGATAAAGGCCGTATATTCTTTAAGCTTTTCAGAGACGGTAATTTAAGATTCAATACTGAAAATGCTAAAGAAGGCCTTAACACAGCAAACCTTAAAAAATTTTTAGCGGACGGAACAGCTGATGCTGAAAACGGTGAGCTTGGTCTTCCGTTCTCAAACAAGAGCCCTATAGCAAAAATAGATATTGGTCCTTATCCTTATGATTCAAGCGGTGGTCAGTATTATGTTCACGCCTTCAATCCATACAACAACTATCTTATGTTTGATGACGTTACTCTTTATTTTACCGATACAACTATGGAAAATGAAGTATCTGAAGGCTTTAAGGATACATTTGATATAAGTGATGTTTCGCTTTTTGATTATACTCAGTACACTTATGATGAAACTAAATTCTGGATTCATAATAAAATAAATGATGTTGTGACTTATAATGCCGGCGGAATAAAAAACACTCGGTTTGTAAAGAGATTTAACGCTGTTACATCAGGAAAGCTTGTAATAGAATTTTTCTTTGATACCGATCCGACTGCAACTTACCCGTATCCGTCTCATGTTATAAATTTTTACTTCTATAATGGCGATACAACAATAGCGTCAATGACGGGTGGCGGTTCGCCTGATATCAGCAGCTTCAAATTCAATGACCAGACAAATGCGGGGGAAGGAAAAAATCTTGGTTACAAAGTAGGTTACGCTGGGGTTAAAACTGCGATTAACTTATACCGTTTTGTTTTTGACCTTGATAGCAATACCTATGATGCTTATGTAACAGATACAACAGGCGTTATACACCAGCTTAATGCTGTTAAAGTACCTTTTGTTGTAAATAATAAGGGTATAGACAGATTTGTTATTGATACATGGTCAACCAGTAATAAAAACGTGAGAAACTTAAAGGTTTACACAATAGACGAAAAATCGGGAAATCCTGAATTTGCAAGTGCAGGTATAAAGGTTGAAAGCGCTTCAATTGCAAAGGGGGTGCTTCCGATAAATGTAGGCTTTATTCCTGAAGTAGCATCAGCTTCATTGATCGTTGGCTTATACGGAAGCGACGGTGCAATGAAAAAGGTTGATATTATAAAGGATGAGCTTACCTTAACAGAAAACGGATGGGATCTTAATAAAGTTGATTATACTCTTCCTTCCGAATGTGAGATAGGAGATACTCTTAAAGTATTCGTATGGGACAGCGAATCAGGACTTATCCCTTACTGCGACGGTGCATCAATAAGCGTAGTTAAATAATTAATTTTCGTTTCTTTTAAAAAAAGGTTGTATTTCGGGGCAATATTTAAAAAATTGCCCCGATTCAGCCAAAGTATTTAATAGTGGGAAATATAAATTTTTTGCTGTTAAAAATTTTGGATAAAAAAGGAGATACATTTATGAAAAAAATGAAAAAAATATTTAATTTAATTTTTGTTATTCTTTTCAGCGCTTTTTTTGCAGTGTGTGCTGAGGCGGCATTTTTGCCGGTTGAAGAAAATTTTGATGACAATAAGCTGTCGGAGGTATTTTCTTATAATATTCCGAGCGATTTTTCTTTGGAAGCAACGGACGGCGCTTTAAAAGTATCAAAAGGCACAACGTGGAATAAAAATGACTTTGATATTTCTTTATCGCTTTCACCAAGTGTTATCGGAAAAAAAGCTTTTTTAAGCTTTGATGTTCTTTTCGGAGAAAATACCAACCCCTATACTCCATACGGATTTCCTGCTATAACCGATAAAAGCGGAAACACAAAAAGCCTTCTGAAGTTTTACAGCGGTGCTTTATATAACGGAAACAGCTTTACAGATGCATTCAAATTTGCCGATTTTACTTTGGAATGTAATGTAGAATACAAATTTAAAGCAGTGCTTGATCTTGAAAAAAATACTTATAGTATATATTATGATAAAGGAGAAGGCGAAACACTTTTAAAATATTCAGACGGTACAAGTGAATTTCCGCTTCCCTCCGATACTCTTTCAAAGGTATCATTTACCTCTCAGGGCGGATGGTATGCATTTAATTATCTTACGCTTGATAATATAAAGCTTACTGCAGATGATACATATATCTACGTTTCACCGTCAGGGAACGATGAAAACGAAGGAACAAAAGAAAATCCTCTTAAAACTCCCGATAAAGCATACGAAAAAGCAAAAGCCTTAAAAACAGTTGATAATCAGAATGTATATGTAATGCTTATGGAGGGCGAATACAGCTTAGATGAAAATTATACATATTCTGAAATATCTTCATATAAAAATCCGGGAAATATTGTTTTTTATCCTGTTTTTGGTGATAAAGTGCGTATAAACGGAGATTTTTCATATGACCTTTCTGCACTTAATTTGAGCGAATACGAAAGTGAATATATATTAAATAAGCTTAAAAATGATAATATAGGCTATTATAAGGGACATCCTCTCAGCTTTTCCGATGCTGACTTTGATATTGATATAGAAAATTCTGCGGTTGATATAAATGTTGATGTTTTAAACAGCTCATATTATGATGCCAAAGTGTCACTTATAATGTGTGCATATACTTCAGGCGGAGCATTAAAAAGCATTTCAAGCTCAGATTTTTCTATAAAAAAAGAATCAAAGGACACTCTTAAGCTTTCCATAAGCGGAAAAGGCGTTTCATATATAAAAGCATATATATGGGATGATGAAAGCGGAATGAAACCGCTTCACAGTGCATTTTTATATGAAGGCGAAAAAGAGCTTAATATTATAACTCTCGATAGCTCAATTGAGCTTTCAGAAGCATACGTAAAAGAAGGAAAGCTTTGTATTTCCTGCAATGAGACCGATAAAAAAAGAGTTACACTTAAAATAACCGATGCATCAGAAAGAACACTTTATTTTGATCAGATAAATTTAAAAAATGATACTTCTTTTGAAAAAGAAATTCCTTTAGGAAGCGTGAATATAAGTGATGATATATTAAGCGGCAGCTATGTTCTCACAATACGCGGAAGTAATTAATTGAATTATTAAGAATAAAGAAAGGAAAAAATGATATGAAAATTAAAGAATTTATAATAGCTTTATTATGCTTTTTGATGTTATCGCTTCCGGTGTGTGCAGAAGGACAGACTGTATATTATGTTTCACCTGACGGTACTGCACCGGTAAATACATCTTCTTTTGAAAATCCGACAAGCTTTTCAAAGGTTAAAACAAAAATCAACACTTCGGGAGCAGGAGATTATCTTATTTATCTGCTTCCCGGAGAATATCCGTTTTCTGAAACTATAAGCTTCAACAGAGTTGACTCTGCAGACGGAAATAAGGTTATTTCATTCTGTGCATACGAAAAAGATACAGTCGTTTTTACGGGTGGTGTAAGCTTCAGTTTATCTGATACTTATGCTGTATCGGAAGAAATGACGGATAAATTTGATGAAAGTGCAGTTGAAAATATAAAGGAGCTTTCACTTAGTGAAATCGGTGCTACAGCAGGGGATATTTCAGATTATGTTGCACTTGAAGTTACAGGCGGTGATAAAGCTTTAAGACTTGCACGCTACCCTGATGTAAACGATGAGATGCTTAAAATTGAAGGCAGAAATTATTCATCAAAGTCAGAAAATATCTCAATAATGGTTTCTGATGAAAAAATTTATTCCTGGGAAAACCCTTCTGAAATAAAAGCTGAAATTCCGCTTCAATATTACTGGATGTGGACAAAGCACACCGTTTCTTCATTTGACAGCGAAAATAAAACAGTTACCTTCTCAGAAAAAAACAACTCACATATAGCAACAAGAAATCAGCAGTTTTATTTTTATAACGTAGTAGAGGAGCTTGATGAAGAAGGCGAATATTATATAGACAGAGAAAATAATATTTTATATTTCTATCCGTATGAAGATGTGGAGGAATATACCGTTTCAATACTTGATAATTCTTTAGTAAGTCTTAAAAACGTAAAAAATATGACATTTACCGATATAATATTTGAAAATACAAAGGGCGCAGATGCAATCAGTCTTGCAGGCTGTGATAATGTAGTATTTTCAGGATGTACGGTCAGAAATGTTATGGGAAACGGCATTACGCTTGACAGCGGATGTACAAATATTTTAATAGAAAATTGCGGAATAAAAAATATCGGTGGAACGGGTATTACTATATCGGGTGGTACATCCTCTGAGCTTATAAGAGGCGAAAACGTTGTTGACGGTTGTATCATTGAAAACTGCGGTATAACCTCAAAAACAGGACTTTTCGGAGTAAGGCTCACAGGCTGCGGAAATACAGTTAAAAACTCAAAGCTTTCCAATTTTCCTGAGGATGCAATACGATATGGTGGAAACGATAATTTAATTGATAATAATGAGATTTCTTATGCATGTCTTTATGCTTCCGATGCAGGAGCTATATATTCAGGTAACAGCTGGGTTGTAAGAGGAAATAAAATCACAAATAACTTCTTCCATGATATATACGGAATTTTTGGTTCCGGTGCGCATTGCATATACTTTGATGACGGGCTTGGCGGTGAAACTGCTGAAGGAAATTTATTTGCATATTGCAACAGCGGTGTGCTCGTTCACGGTGGAAGAGACAATAATCTTAACAATAATAAATTCTTTAACTGCAACACGAGCTTAAAGGTAATAAATATTTCAGGTTTGGAGAGCTTTGATGCCGAAAGCTATATGTCAGATGTTTTAAAGAGTGATTTATGGCTTTCTCATTATGAGGAGCTTACAGCTTTAAATGAAGAATATGAAAACGGAGATACCACGATAGGATATCCTAAAAACAATGAAGCTACGGGCAATATTTTATTTAATACACCTGATATATCTTTCTCTGAATTTGCACGCACATATGGCGGTGTATTGGAAAACAACAGCTCATTTACAGCAGGATTATACAGATAAAAAATACTTTTTCGGAGGGTGACTAAAATGGCTATATTTGAAAAAAACGGAAACATTTATTTGGAAAACAGCTTTTGCACAGTTGAATTTTCAAAAAAAGATACAAAGATTCAGAGATTACTTGCAAAAAAAGAAAATAAAGATATAAAGGGAGAAGAAGTGCATTTCTTCTCTCTTATAAAAAACGATAAGGAAACGATAATCATTCCTGAAAACACAGAGCTTTCAGGCGATATTTTAACGGTAAAAACAAAAATCGGAGATTTTAAAATAAAGCTCGAAGTATATGAAGATTATTTTGCATTTGAGCTTCTTAGTAATCTTCCCGAAAAAGCGTATAAGCTTATAATGGCAAATATAAAATTTGATTGCGACTGTATGGATAAATCTAACACAGGCGGCTGTGGAATTGCTCTTACTTATTGGACGAATCCTTGCTTTTATCCCGATTGTAAGGACTTAGAAGCAAAAGGCGAGGTTATCCGCCATTTAAGAGATAAAAATGCAAGATTTGCGCTTATTGTTGCTCCGATAAAAGAGCAGAAAGCAATTATAAAAAAAGCTTCTCTTACAATTGATAAAAATTACGGATTAGTGTCTCAAATAGGCGGTGCATGGGGCAGAGATGCAAAAATCAATTTTTCAAATTACATCTTGCAGTTTGACACCTCAAAAGAATACATAAAGAATAATATTGAGTTTTATAAATCAATCGGAGTTGATCAGATAGATTTTCATAAAGATGTGAATTCTGATAAAGAAAATTTACTTTCATACAGACAGGGTGATTTTAAATTTTCAAAACACAAAAACGCTTCTGAATTTAAAAAATACGTTTCCGATGTACTAAATGAAAACGGTATGACATCAGGACTTCATACATATTCCTTCTATATTGATTATGAGTGTGAGCCGATATTATCCGATGTGGAAAATCATAAGGATATTTCCGTTTTGGAAACCTTTACCTTAAAAGATGATATAGATGAAAATACTGATTTTCTCCCGACTGAAGAAAGTACAAAGGACGTTGAAAGAGACTACGGATTTTTCATCCGCACAACTCCTTTTATACTTATCGGCGAAGAAATAATAAAATTTGAAAATGATGATAACGGCTTTAAGGCAGTAAAAAGAGGCTGGGCAGGGACTAAGGCATCAGCTCATAAAAAAGGCGAAAAAATTCTTCATTTAGACGGATACTACCATGGAATATGTCCTGTTCCGGGTTCAGAGCTTTATCTTAAAATAGCAAGAAATACCGCAGAAACCTTCAACGAGGGCGGATTTTCCATGATTTATTTAGATGCAATTGACGGAGTAACAATGCATTGTGATACAGACGAGATATGGTACTACGGTGCGATGTTTGTTTGCGAAATCTTAAAATACTGCGATAAAGACCCGTTAATCGAATATTCAACTCTGTATCCGTCAATATGGGCAGGCAGAGGCAGAATAGGTGCTTATGATACACCCTACAGGGGATATAGAACGTGGAATAAAATTCATGCAGAGGACAATAAAAACTTTATAGACAGGTACTCTGCGCCCACGCTCGGGTGGTACTGGTTTTATCCCGAGACGGACAAATATCCCGGAAATGAGCATACAAAGTATCATCATAAGGATGAAATAGAGCATATGGGTTCACTGGCTGTTATGTATAATTTCAGTGTTGTTTATGCCGAGCTTTTCTCTTATGATAATTATAAGACCAAAAAAGGCGCACAGAGAAATATAGCTATATACAGAAAATACGATGATTTAAGAAAACAGAGATATTTTAAAGAAGAATATTTAGAAAAAATCAGAAACGGAAAATGGGAATATCATTTAACCTCGGAAGACGGAAAATATTATTTTAAAGAAAAAGATGTTCAGTATAAAAAGCTTTCCGACTTAAATGATGAAAAAAGAAATAAAGCCGAATTTTCAAATCCTTTTGAAAATCAGACACCTTTTATAAGAATAGAAGCATTTATGTCTTCGGATAATTCAAATCCGACTACACTTCTTTCTCTTGATAAAGATAAAGAGCTTATCACGCAAGAGCTTTTCAGAAGCTTTCCCGAAACTGATTATTCCGATAAGCTTGCCGTTAAAGTATCGGTACTTGGAAATTCTAAGAAAAACAGCGCAATTTCCATAAAAATGCGATGTGCATCAAACAGCGAAAGAGGCTTTATGGAATATGTGATTGATACTGATTTTGAAGGCTGGAGAGACTTTGTGCTACTTGAGTGTGACAACGGAGAAAGACATGAATATCCGTTTGACGAAAATGAAAAGTTCTATGCAATTTACCGTTCAGGCTTCCACCACGACAGAGTAAGCAGTATTGAAGTTGCGACAACAGGAGATATGAGTGGTGTAAAAATGAGCAGTATTGAAGCTGTCAAGCACATTTATGAGGTTTTAAAAAATCCCACAGTTACAATGGGGGATGAAAAACTGACCTTTGAATGTGAGCTTATGAGCACAGATTTTATCGAGTTTGACGGAAAATGTGCAAAAGTAATCGACCGATACACAAACGAAAAGGAAATTAATTTTTACGGAAGTCTGACTGTTCCGAAAGGTGATTTTACCCTTGAGCTTACTGCAAAACCGCTTAATCAGACTACTCCAAGAGCACAGGTTACCTGCATATTTACAGGCAAGACGATAAAATAACAGAAAGGAAGGAAAATGAGAAAATGAGAAAACCAATATTAGTACCGATACCTAAAAAAGTTGAATGGAAGTCAGGCAGCTATAAATTCAGAGGCGACATTGTGTCTATATATACGGACAGTTTTTTTAAAAATGATTTTAAAAATGAAATCCGCGAGCTTTCTGATTTTACCGGTAGGAAAGTCGAAATGTCAGCCTCATCAGATTCAGATATAATTTTTATGAAAAATTCCGATTTTGAAGATGAAGAGCATAGGATTGAGGTCAGTGAAGATAAAATCTGTATAACAGCAGGAAAACCGATGGGGGTATTTCGTGCACTGACGACATTGAAGCAGATTTACAGACAATGCGGAGAAATCTTATGCGTATTTGTGTATGATAAGCCTGATATAAAAATACGTCAGGCACAGTTTGACTTCAGATTCAGAAAGCCTAAGCTTCAGGAACTTAAAAATATGGTACAGCTTCTTTCCGATATGAAGTATAATGAATATATACTTTATTTTGAATCCTTTAGCTTTTACTACAGCAATTTTCCGCAGTTTTATAATGGTGAAAGGGTACTGATGCCCGAAGAAATAAAAGAGCTTGATGAATTCTGCAACGAAAGGTATATGAAGCTTATTCCTTTCCAGGCTTCATTCGGACATATGGGCAACTGGCTCAGAAAGGAAGAACTGAGAGATTTGGGCATTCCTGAGGACGGTGGTGGAAATTCACTTAATCCTCTCGATCCGCGAAGCATTGAGCTCGTTGAAAAAATATATGATTGCATTTTGCCTTGTTTTTCATCAGACTATGTTATAATTGGCTTTGATGAAGTTGGTGAATTGGGGACAGGAAAGACAAAAGATGCTGCAGAAAAGGCAGGAGTGGAAAATCTGTTTTTGGATTTTTTACTTAAGGTAAGTGCTCTTGCAAAGAAAAAATATAATAAAAAAGTAATATATGCGGCGGATATGCTTTATAAATATCCGCATATCTGGGAAAAAATGCCTGATGATGCCATAACTATGATATGGGGCTATAATGCTTATGAAAAATATTATGATAAGCATTCTCCCGAAGTAGATGCTCAGAATAAAGCCTTCATAATTAACTGCGGAACCTCAAACTGGTGTTCATTTACGGGAAGAACGGAAAATGCCCTTTACAATATAAGAAATGCGGCATATATTGTAAATAGTTTTAAAAATGCAGTAGGAATTCAGGTTACAGACTGGGGAGATGCAGGAAACCCTCAATTTCAGCCTATAAGCTTTTTCGGATTTATAGTAGGGGCATGCTACGGTTGGAACAGCGATGATACTATTGCAAGTGAATATGACGACACATATTCAAAATGGGAATATATGATGGATTCCAACTGGACAAACGAATTCGTTGCGCATACTTTTCAGTATACTGCCATAGATTATCTCAACTATGTTATATTCAACTGCAAAAATAAAAAACTCGGAGACCTTTTATACAGAATGGGAAACTACCGTTATATAGAAGGTGAAAACATTGGCACTACTACCCGTTGCTATGAGCTCTATATGGCAGGCAATATCGGCGCCGACAGAATCAATTTTCCTCGTGTTCTTATGAAAAAAATCGGACCTGAGTATTATAGAAGTGTAATAACTTATATGGAAGGAATCCTCAGCGAGCTTGAAGAGGCAATTGGTGAAGATGAATTAACGTGTCTTGCCATAGAAGAAATGAAGTGCAATGTGAAGATGGTAATACTAATGGAAGAGGCTCTTGTTTTTCAGTATTATTATCTGAATGATTCTATCTGTGATGAGCATATTGAAAAAGCAGAAAAAACTGCAGATGAAATATTAAAAATGAGAGAAGAATTCAAGCGGTTATGGCTTATCAGAAATTATCCGGCAGGACACGAAACGGCTTATGATATGTTCAAAAAAATAGCTGACGACCTGAAAACACTCAGATAAGATATAACCATAAAAAATGAAAACATCAGGAGGAAAACAATTATGCATAATACTATAAAATCAGTGGCAGACAGTATGCTTTCAATAAATAAAAGTGATTTTGAAGAAAAATGTCCTATATCAATCGTTAATATAAATACCTGGGAATGGGCGCAGGGAGTAGGGCTTTACGGTCTTTACAGATACTACGAGGTCAGCGGAGATAAATTCTATTACGATTTTTTAAAAAAATGGTATGAAGAAAGAATTTCGGAGGGCTTACCTGAAAAAAACGTAAATACCTGTGCACCGCTTCTTACCTTATCATACATATATGAAGGAAATGAAAAATATGAAGCTATAATGAAGGAGTGGGCAGAATGGCTTATGAATGATATGTTAAGAACCGAGGACGGCGGTTTTACTCATTCAGGTTCAGGTGTTATCTGCTACAATCAGCTATGGGATGATACTTTATTTATGTGTGTGCTTTTTCTGGCACGTGCAGGTATTATCTTTGACAGAAAGGACTGGATAGAAGAAACGAAAAGACAGTTCATTGTTCATATGCATTATCTGACAGACAGACAAACAGGTCTTATGTTCCATGGATGGACATTTGACGGAAGACATAATTTTGCTAATGCAAGATGGGGCAGAGGAAACAGCTGGGTTACAGTTTGTATTCCCGACTACATTGATATATTGGGCGATAAGCTTGAAGACGGAATAAAAAATTATTTAATCGGTGTTTTAGAAGGTCAGATAAAAGCCCTTAAAAAATATCAGGATGAAGACGGAATGTGGCATACGCTTATTGATGATGAGGATTCCTATAAGGAAGCTTCTGCAACTGCAGGCTTCGGATATGGTATCCATAAAAGTGTGCGGTTAGGATATGTGGGCGAAGAATACTATGAATGCGCAGTTAAAGCTTCAGAGGGTATAAAGAATTGTATTGACGAAAACGGTGTTGTGGGAAATGTATCATACGGTACCGGTCTTTATGATGATTTGGATTCTTATAAAAAAATAGAAATATGCCCTATGACATACGGGCAGGCGCTTACCATACTGTTTTTATCTGAATTCTGTAAAGGAAAAGAGGACGGTAAAAATGCTTAAAAAAATAAGAGAAGAATTTATAAATCAGAATGTGGAATTTAAGGATTATATGGTTTATTCGCATATTCAGCCGCATACCCGTCCTGTTGCAGATTTGAAAAGCTGCTGCAGTGCTGTTAATACAGCTGAATACTATTTTTCTGCAAGATATTTTGACTATATTGAGGACGATTTTGCAGAAAAAATGGTTGCAGAATTAAAGAAACTTCAGATTACCGATGAAAAATCTGATAAATACGGATGTATGCTGTGGTACAGAGAAGAAACCTTTGTGACTGATTCAAACGGAGCATTTTTCGTGCTTCTTCCGCTTGCTTTGGCATACAGATTCTGCTATGAAAAATTGACAGCTTTTGAAAAAGAAACCATTTCGGAGCTTCTTAAAAAAGCAGGTGTGTGGTTTAATAATGAAACCCACGGTTCTATTTATTATTCAAATAAAATAATGAGTGACGGTGCAATGCTTGCGCTTATAAACAGTGTCACCGGTAAATACGAGGAAGAATACAGAAGCTTCTGGGAAAAATGGTTTTTATATGAAAAAGAACGCGGCTGGGGATGGGGTGAAAACGCAAGCGACTGTTATTCAAATATTATGCTTGCGGCTCTTAATATTGCAGTTATTTCTATAAAAGATGAAAAACTGAAAAATCAGGCAGTAGAAAAAAGAGATAAGCTTCTTAGTTATATACTTTTTCATGAAGGAAAAGAATTTGTGCCTACAATAAGAACATATAATTTTTCGGGTGATAAAAACTATGGCGGATATGTATATAAATGCTTTAATAACCCTGATGCTTTAGAAAAAATTGAGCCATTCAGATTTATAATAATGCACGAAGCAGGAATGGAATGCGAAAAGAAAAATAACGAAACCGAAAGAAAAGAACACCTTTTTGACGGTGCATATTCATATACCTGGAAAGGGAAAAACATCAGACTCGGAAGTGTGACGAGATTCCCCATAATGAAGGATTCCTATCAGAGAGAAGGGTGGGGATTGGGATGGCAGAGTATGCCTGCGAGCGTTTTGGTTGAGGATACCCACGTTGCTTTTTTAAGAATGAGAACAGCTGTTAATAATAATGAGCATTGTCATCCTGCTGTAAATAAGCATAATGCATTTTTAAATAACCGCTTGTTTGAAGACGGAAACCTTGTGACGGTGAATACATTCTCATCTCAGGAAAAAAATATTGCGATAGTATCAAGAGGTATAAAAAAGCTTGCAAACAGCGCTTCGGGAATCTATGACGAATGGTGTTTTCCGTGCGGATATGAGAAAATCGAAGAATATATTGTAAACGGTCGTAAGTGGTATGCAGTTTTATATAAAAATAATGCGATACTTATAACAAATACGGGCGGAATAAAATACGGCGACGAAAAAAGAGAAAAAATTGAATGTGAGCTTGATAAAAAAGGCGATTTTTCAGTTGTGACAGCTTATTTATATTCAGGTGAACAAAAACTGCTTTTTGCTGAACGTTTAGAAAATACTTGGGTAGTTATTGCACTTGAAAAAAGTGACGGAATTGAAGAGTATTTGAAGAACATTGAAATAAAAGACGAAGATGTACTCAATTTATATGAATCTGAAATATATACTCTTAAAAAGCGAAAGATAAGTGTTTCAGACGGAAAAATTGACGTATGCCTTGAAATTAATCCCGATAAAGAAAGATAAAGAAAGGGAATATATATGATAAACTTAAGTATTGAAGATAAAAAATATTTTGAAGAAGTATGGCAGAAAATTGATAATAAAATGAAAAAGGTTGCAGTGCGTTCTTATGATAAAATCCCATATACCGCAACAAACGGAGTCCACGATGATAAAAAGGAAACGTGGATAGACTGGTGGACAAACGGCTTCTGGCCCGGACTTATGTGGATTTTATATGTCGGAACTAACGACGAGCAGTATAAAAAAACAGCTATAAATGCCGAGGACAGCTTAAGAAAAGTGCTCACAGAAATGATTGACGTGGTAGACCACGATGTCGGCTTTTTGTGGGATATTTCATCAGGTGTCCACTATCGCCTGACCGGTGATTATAAAGCTAAATGTGATGTAATGTCAGCGGCTAATTCTTTAATGGCAAGATTTAATTTAAAAGGTAATTTCATACGTGCCTGGAATAACAGAAACGATAATTTGGAAAGAAAAGGCTGGGCAATTATTGATTGTATGATGAATTTGCCGCTTTTATACCGTGCTTCAGAAATTACCGGTGATGACAGATTTACATATGTAGCAAAAGCTCACGCAGATAAAACACTTCTTTATCATATAAGAGAAGATGGGTCGGTTAAGCATATTGTAAGCTACGATTTTAATAACGGTGACTATATAGAGGAATTTGGCGGTCAGGGATATTCGGAGGGCTCAAGCTGGTCGAGAGGTCAGGCGTGGGGTGTATATGGCTTTGCACTTAACTATATACATACAAAGGACGAAAGATATTTAACTGTCGCAAAGAAAATCGCCAACTATTTTATAGCTAATTTATCTGAGGAAAAGGATTTTCTTCCACTTTGCGATTTTCGTGCACCAAAAGAGCCTGTTATATATGATTCAACTGCGGGCGCATGTGCGGCAAGCGGTCTTATTGAAATTGCATCACTTGTTGACGAGCATGAAAAACCGCTTTATCTTAATGCGGCAATTAAGCTTCTTAAAGCAATGACTGATAAATTCGTTGATTTTTCAGAGGATACCGATCCGCTTTTATTATTCGGCACAGAAGCTTACCATAGCGAAAACGGAAGACATATCCCTATTATATATGGCGATTATTTCTATATTGAAGCTGTTTATAAGCTTATAAAGGAAAAGAAAGATGATGTGCTTTTCTGGTAGAAAAGAAGGAAGGTATAAAAAGTGACAGAACATTTATTTGAAGACTTTTTGAATAATGAGGTAGCATATCAGTATGCATCGGAAATGCTTAACGAAAAAGGCGAAAAATACAAAGAATACGGCATCCATGATGAAAAATATGATATAGATGCAATATTTTATGACGGTAGTATTTTAAACGGAAGAAAAACCAAGGTATTTGCATATTTCGGAATCCCCAAAAATGCAACGGAAAATACCCCTGTTCCTGCCGTTGTGTGTGTGCATGGCGGTTGGGGAAAAGCAGAAATCAGCTGGGTTAAAAAGTGGAACGATTTCGGGTATGCGGCTATATCAATGGATTTATACGGTAACGGTCCCGAGGACGGGAAAAATTCTCCCGATGATAATACAGGGAAATTAAAGCATCCTTATGCAGGAATGTTTCCATGGGATTCGTATGGGACAACTTTTTTAAAAGATTATGAAAATGCAGGTATGTACCACAATGTGATAAATGTCATAAACGCTCATAATCTTATAAGAAAAAATAAAAGAATAGATAAAGAAAAAACAGGTATAACGGGAATTTCATGGGGCGGAATCACGACTGCGATTGTATGCGGTGTTGATTACAGATTCAAATTTGCCGCACCCGTATACGGATGCGGATTCTTATACTGTTCGCAATCATATTTTAAGGATATATTTAAAAAACCGGGTGCAACCCAAGAGTGGGACCCTTCCAATTTTGTAAAAAGTGCGAAAATGCCGGTTTTATATACAAACGGTGACTGTGATGCCCATTTTTCCATAAATGCTTCATCACTTACATACAATGCTACTCCGAATGCTTTTCTTTCAATACACCATAATTTGATACACGGACAGCCGGAGGGGGAAAGTATAGAGCAGGTATATAATTTTGCAAAAGCCGTATTTGAAGACAATTTATCATATATTAAAATTAAAAAAGCCTATATAAAAGACAACGCCTTTATTATAGAATATTCAAAAAATGATGATATTGAGATAGTGAATGCTGAGACATATTATCTAAAATCCGAAGAAATTCCGCTTGGTGGCGGTGAAAACGTTTTGTGGCATAAAAAAGAAGAGTATACCTTGGAAAAAGATATTATAAAGATTGACATTCCGGATAATGCAACATATTGCTATTGTTCAATAACGGATAGTGATAATAATATTATAAGCAGTGAATTTATAAAAATTAATCATTAGTGGAGGAAACATTGTTATGTATATTTATAAAAGTAAGCTTTCAGCTGATAATTTCTTTAAAAATGCAGAAAATCCTTTAGTAAAAAAATTTGTCGGTGAAATAAACGGAAGCTGCGATAAATTCACAAACACACCCATACAGGCACTCAAATTTTCAAAATTCAGACTTTATGATGAAACCGGTGACAGAAACGTATATCAGGAGGACTATTATGAAATAAGAAGACGTATGACGATGTTTCTTCTCAAGGTGTGGCTGTATAAAGAAAAAGATGATATAAAAGAGCTTGAAGATATACTGTGGGCAGTATGTGATGAATATACATGGGCGCTTCCTGCTCACTTACTCGGAATACTGAATAATGAAGAAATTCTTCCGAACAGGGTTGATTTGTTTGCGGCAGAAACTGCACACACTATTTGTGAGGCACTTTCTTTATGTGGAGATTATATTCACCCGGCTGTGAAAAGACGGTGTATAAATGAAGTATTTAAGAGAGTTATAGAGCCGTTTGAGACTGAAGAAAATGAAAAATACGGTTTCTTATGGGAATTTCAATACAGTAACTGGGCGGCAGTATGCGGCGGAAGCGTCGGAATGAGTGCTGTTTACTTAATAGAAGACGAAGAACGTCTTAAAAAAATAACAGACAGAGCAGCAGCTGCCTGCAATAATTTTTTTGATTCGTGTATGGAGGACGGAGTGTGTATAGAAGGCGTGTCATACTGGATGTATGCGATGCAGTATTACGTTTCTTTTTCTGAGCTTTTAAAGGAACGTACCGGAAAAGACATAGTAAAAAATGAAGATAAAATGAAAAAAATTGCAGCATTCCCGTCTTATGCGTGTATGGAAAATAATGTTCAGATAAAATTTTCTGATTTCGGAGATACGTATATGGCTTTCGGGATATTCTGTAAGCTTAATGAATTATACGGCACACCTATTCCGGAAAAATCCTATTATAAATCAATTATGGACAGATGTGCACGCACAAGCGGAGCAGTAAGAAATATCACCTGGTTTAATCCTGAGCTTCTTAATGCTGTACCTTCAGATTCGGATGTTTTTCTCCCATCTGCACAGTGGGCAGTTTTAAAGCGGGACGGTATGATTGCGATAATAAGAGGCGGTCATAATTTTGAGCCTCATAATCATAATGACGTGGGATCTTATATGTTTGTAAAAGGGAAAGATATAATTGCCGATGAGCTTGGTGCACCTAAATATACAAAAGAATATTTCTATGAAGAAAGATATAATTTCTTAAATGCCGGCTCACACGGGCATTCACTTCCGATAGTAAACGGATATGTGCAGTCGGAGGGAAAGGAATATGCGGCTGATAAATTTGAAAAGACAGAAAACGGAATAAGAGTATCGTTTGCAGATGCCTATGATAAAAAATCGGATTTAAAAACCCTTATCCGTGATATGACATTGGATACAGGCGGGATGATTATAAAGGACAGCTTTACATTTAATAAAAAATCAAATTCCGTTAAAGATCGTATTATAACGAAGCTTGAAGCCGCAGCAGAAGATGAAAAGAAAATATCAATACTTTTAAACGGTGAAAAAAAAGCAACCATAGAGCTTCTGACAGAAGGGAAAATCAGTATATTAAAGGAATATTATTTTCCGATTAATTTTTCAGGACGTAACGATGAATACAGCGCAGAAGACGGTCAGCTTCCGGCAACGATAATAGAAATAAAAGCCGATACCGATTCAGATGCACTTGAAATTTCATATCGGATATATTAACAAAGAAAAAAACAGAGAAAGGAAAATAAAAAATGTTTGATTTAAGTGGAAAAATTGCACTTATTACAGGTGCATCGAGAGGTATAGGAAAGGGAATAGCACTTGCATTTGCAAAGCAGGGTGCTGATATTATAATCAATTTTTCAAAAGACATTGAAGGTGCTGAAAAGGCAAAGGACGAAATTGTCGGCATGGGAAGAAAAGCTTTTTTATATAAAGCAGATGTAACAAATGAAAAAGAAGTTAAGGATATGTTTTCATATATAAAAAATGAATTCGGCAGACTTGATATCCTTGTAAATAACGCAGGTATAAGTCAGGCAAAGGATATATTTGATATGGAGCTTTCAGACTGGGAAAGAATAATGAATATAAATCTGACAAGCACTTTTCTTTGCTCAAAATATGCTATGGAAATTATGAAAGACCAAAATAAAGGAAGGATTATTTCAATAGCATCTCAGGCAGGAGAAAGAGGCGCACTTTTCGGACATCTCCATTATGCGGCTTCAAAAAGCGGTATGCTTGCTTTCAGTAAGACTTTAGCAAGAACTGCCGCACCGTACGGAATAACTGTAAACTGCATTGCACCGGGAGTTATTTTCACCGATTTTACATATACCGTCCATACAGATGAAGAAGTAAAAGCCCTTGAAGCATCAATACCACTTGGTCTTGGAAATCCGCTTGATGTCAGTGCGGCGGCTGTTTATCTTGCAAGCGATGAAGCAAGATATGTAACCGGAGCTACAATTGATGTAAACGGCGGCTCGCATATACACTAAGATTATTTTGTTGGACCAGCAGGCTTTTTATCATCAGAGGCTTAAAATGCGGGAAAAGGTCACATTTTATATGTTGACGGTGGTATTTTGGCTTATATTGGAAAACAGCCAAAATAAAAAATATAGAATAATCAACGCACAAAGACGGAGAAAGAAAATATGTTTAGCCTGAAATTTCAGAACTCTTAGGAGTGAAAAACGCACGGACAAGAAGATTACTTTCTGAAATGATTGAAGATGAAACAATAGTAGCACAGGGGGCTAACAGAAACAGAACTTACAAATTAAAGTCATAAAATTTCTGATGTGAATATGAAAGACAACGCTCTGCCCCTGCCATACAAAATGGCTCAAACACTGCGTTTGAGCCATTTCTTATTTTTAATCAACTGCAAAAGTTTTGTGTTTCAAAGTTAATTTTCAGAGCATCAAATTTGAATTTTAGTAATTTTTAATTATATTTTTGATGACAGCGCGCGGTTCACTATACTAACTCAAAATTGCCAATTTGAGCATCAATTTCGCAT